>USGA01000026.1 GCA_900554085.1 uncultured Clostridia bacterium
TTTCTCTCTTCGCGTGGAAGGCGATTTCACCCTCAACGACAGCGTGGTTGCCGACGTCACCGTACTGGAAGCGGACGTTGCGGCGGGCGATTCGCTGACTTTTTCCGCAGTTATATCCGTGAAAGCAAGTTGCGTGAGGCGCGAGGAAATCAACGCCCTCACCGACGCGGAGCAATGCTACAAAACCACCGAGACGCTCACTTTGCCCGTGCTCGTTGCGGCAAAGACCGTTTCCGTGCCCGTCAGCGACGAAGCGGAAGCGGGAGAAGTCGACAGGGTGGTGCTGTGCGACGGACAGGCGGTCGTGACGGCGACGAGTGCGGAAAACGGCAAGGTCGTCGTCGAGGGCAACGTCAGCGCGGCGGTTTCGTATGTCGAGGACGGCAGACTGGAAACGGTGCGGTTCGAAATTCCTTTCACCGAAGAAATAATAGCCGACGGCGCGGAGGAAGGGGACCGTGTTTCCGCTTCCGCCGTGGTCAGGAACTGCAAAATCGTGCTCGCCGGTGTGACGGGTGCCAATATCGTCCGTTTCGAGGCGGACGTGGCGGTGAGAGCGCTGGTCACCCGTATGAGCAGCACCGAGGTTGTCGACGACCTCTTTATGCTCACCAACGAAACCGATATCACCAGGCAGACTGCGGCATACCGCGTTTTCTGCGGACAGAATTACATTTCGGAAAAAGTGACGGGCACGGCTCCTCTCGGCGACCGCCCCGACGCTCAGTCCGTTATCGCCGTTCCTTATGCGCGTTGCACCGTCGCGAGAACGGAGCGCACGGATTCGGGGGTTACGGTTGAGGGCGTACTCACGGCCGACGTCGTGTACCGCGACGAGAACGGACTCAATTCCGTGCGTGCGGAAGTGCCTTTCTCGTTTGAGAAAACGGGTGACTACGGCGACAATCTCACCGCCTGTTGCCTGGTGGAAAGGGTCAGCGCAAAGGCGCGCCGCGGAACGGATATCGACATAGACGCGTCCGTGGGAATAATGTTGTCCTCCTATTGCGAAGGCGCGTCCTCCTACGTCGCGGAAGTGGTCGCGGGGGCGGAAAAAGAGCAGAATACGGCGGCAATTTCGCTCTACATCGCGCAGGAGGGAGACACTATGTGGGAACTCTGCAAAGCGCTCACCGCCACTCCCGACGAAATAATGGGGCAGAATCCCGCCCTCACCGTGCCTCTCAAAGAGGGCGAACGGGTGGTCTATTTCCGAGCACTCGGGCTGTAAGGGAACCGGGGGACGCCGTGCGGCGTCCCTCTTCCTTTTAATTGCCGAAAGTCGGGTCCCGTGGGCGCATATTTGTTGTGCGCCCGTGCAATTGTGGTATAATAACGGTGTGGAAAGTGTAAGAATTGCCGCAAAAGTCAATTTGTCTCTTGCCATAACGGGCAAAAGAGGGAATATGCACACGCTCGATATGAGAGTATGCTCCGTCAATCTGTTCGACAGGGTGACGTTGCTTTCCCGCGACGAAGCGGCCGAACGGGAGAACAGGGGCGAATGCGTCGTGCTGGGCGGTGGCAGATTTGCTTTCGCTTCCGCACTCGCGGACTTCCGTCCCCGACTGATGTTGCCGCGCCTGGAAAACGCGTACAACGCCATAAAGGAATATTTCGGCGACATCGACGGTGTGTTTCTCGTGGAGAAAAGCATACCCCCTTGCGCCGGTATGGGAGGCTCGTCGGCTGCGGTTGCCGCCGTGGTGCGTCTGCTGGAAAAAAAGACCGGCAAGACTCCCGATGCAGGATTTCTGCTGTCGCTCGGCTCGGACGTTCCGTATATGTATACGGGCGGAGAAGCGCGCGTGACGGGGTGCGGCGAGAGTGTGGAGAAATTGCCTTTCGTTCTGCGTCACGTCGTGGTCGTTTACGTAAACGGAGGAGTGGACACCGCGACGGCGTACGGGTTGTACGACTCGGGCGCGCAGTGTGCGGGAGACAATCACCTGTTTGCGGCGGCTTGTGCGTTGAACGGAGGTGTGCCCGTTGCGGCGCGCGCCCTTGCGGACGCGGGCGCGGAAAGAATTGTTATGTCGGGCAGCGGCTCTGCGGTCTGCGCGTTTTTCGACGGCGAGGACGAGGCGGCGCGCGTGCTTTCCTCTCTGCCGTCCGAATTCAATGCCGAAATTTTGCGTACAATCGATTGTTTTCCGTATTCTGTTCGGTCGGATTTGTAAAAAAAGAGGGTATTTTTTGTCATTTTTACTCCAAAAAACGTTTGAGAATCGCGCAATTTGCGAAAAATGCAAAATCCGCTCTTGTAACGCGCGCGCGTTTTTGCTATAATGTGTAGGCGGAAAAGTGCGGCGAACGGCGGATTTCCGTCGGTTCCGCGCGTCAAGATGCGTTCCGCGCAATTCGGAAGACGGGAGAGGCGGGCTTGCCGCCGACGGTGAAATGGCAGAAAGACCGGACAGTTACGCAGCGTATTTGTTTCACGAAGGCACCAATTATCAGGCGCATCAACTCTTTTCGCCTACACCCGTGACCGAGAACGGAGTGGAAGGCTGGCGTTTTTCCGTGTGGGCTCCCAACGCGGTCAAGGTCTCAGTCGTCGGTGATTTCAACAACTGGGACGAGAACGCCCACGTTATGGAGGACAACGACGGTATCTGGACGTTGTTCATAGCGGGTCTGAAACAATTCGACGTCTACAAGTATGCGGTTACCGCCCGCAACGGAAAGACCACGCTCAAATGCGACCCGTACGGTCTGCATTTCGAGACCGCTCCCGCCAACGCCTCCAAACTTTACGACGTTTCCGGCTACAGGTGGAAAGACAGAAAGTGGATGACCGACAGGAAAAATTACAATCCCTACGGCTCCCCGATGAACATTTACGAAGTGCACGCGGGCAGTTGGCGCAGATACGCCGACGGCAATTTTCTCAGTTATTCCGCGCTTGCCGACCAACTCATTCCATACGTCAAGAAAATGGGGTACACCCACATAGAACTTATGCCGCTCACCGAATATCCTTTCGAGGGCAGTTGGGGTTATCAGGTGACGGGTATGTTCGCCCCCACTTCGAGGTACGGCACTCCCAAGGACTTTATGAAATTCGTAGACCGCTGCCACCGTGCCGGGATAGGCGTCATTCTCGACTGGGTGCTTGCTCATTTTCCCCGCGACGAACACGGTCTGGCTATGTTTGACGGCACGCCGCTCTACGAATACGCCGACCCCCGCAAGGGCGAGCACAAGGAATGGGGCACCAAGGTTTACGATTTCGGCAAGAACGAAGTCAAAAGTTTCCTGATTTCGGCGGCGATGTTCTGGTTCGACACCTATCACATCGACGGCATCAGGTGCGACGCCGTGGCGTCTATGCTTTATCTCGACTACGGCAGGAAAGACGGCGAATGGGTGCCCAACGTCTACGGCGGCAATTACAATCTGGAAGCCAAGGAATTTTTGCAGAAACTCAACACCGCCATTCTCACGAAACATCACGGCGTCATCACGGTTGCCGAGGAATCCACGGCGTTCCCGATGGTCACGCTCCCCGCTTATCAGGGCGGATTGGGATTCAATTTCAAGTGGAATATGGGCTGGATGAACGACAGCCTGCACTATATTTCCCTCGACCCGTTCTTCAGGAAAGACAACCACAACAACCTCACTTTCGCAATCACTTACGCTTATTCCGAAAACTACATTCTGCCCATATCTCACGACGAAGTCGTGCACGGAAAATGCAGTATGATAAACAAAATCCCCGGCGATTACGACGCCAAGTTCGAGGGTCTCAAGGCCTTCTACGGATTTATGATGGCGCACCCCGGGAAAAAACTCAATTTTATGGGTAACGAGTTCGCGCAGTTCATAGAATGGAATTACGCGCAGGAATTGGATTGGTTCCTGCTCGATTACCCCCGTCACCGCACTTTCAGAAAGTTTATGCAGGATCTCAACGCTTTCTATCTCGAAAACAAGGCGCTGTGGCAACTCGACTGCTCCTACGAGGGCTTCAAGTGGATAGTGGTGGACGACAACACGCAGAACATCATTTCGTTCATTCGTCGCGCGGCGGACGGCGAATACGTGATATGCGTCGTCAATTTCTCGCCCGTGGAGCGCAAGAAATACGTTATGGGAGTGCCCGAGGGCGGCTACTTCAAGGCGGAACTGACTTCCGCACTCAAGAAATACGGCGGAGCAGAGGAGCGTCGCCCCACTTTCCGCGCGACGTCCAAACAGTCGCACGGTCAGCCGTATTCCGTCAAACTGAACATACCGGGGAACAGCGTTATGTTCCTCAAACCCGTGAATAAGGAGGAAAAGCAATGAAAAACGGCGCAAAGAAGGAATGCATAGCAATGCTTCTTGCGGGCGGACAGGGGACTCGTCTCGGCGTTCTGACGAGCGACGTCGCCAAGCCTGCCGTGCCATTCGCGGCGAAGTACCGCATCATCGACTTTCCGCTGTCCAACTGCGTCAACAGCGGCATAGACACAATCGGCGTGCTCACGCAGTACCGTCCTTTCGAGTTGCACCAGTATATCGGCAACGGACAGCCGTGGGACCTCGACAGGCTCAACGGCGGTATCTTCGTTCTGCCGCCTTTTATGCGTGCGAAGTCGGGCGAATGGTACAAGGGCACGGCGAACGCCATTTATCAGAACATCGAGTTCATCGACGACTATAATCCCGATTACGTCGTGCTTCTGTCGGGCGACCACATCTACAAGATGGACTACGCCGCTATGCTCGAAGCCCACAAGAAGAACAGGGCAGACTGCACCATAGCCGCGCTCGAAGTGCCCATTCAGGAAGCCAGCCGTTTCGGAATCCTCAACGTCAAGAAGAACAACGAGATTTACGAATTTGAGGAGAAGCCCAAGAACCCCAAGTCCACCAAGGCGTCTATGGGAATCTACATCTTCACCTGGAGCGTGCTCAGAAAGTACCTCATAGAGGATGAAGCCGACAAGAATTCCGAAAACGATTTCGGAAAGAACATCATTCCCAAGATGCTCGCGGACGGTCAGCGTATGTTTGCCTATGCGTTCCAGGGCTATTGGAAGGACGTCGGGACCATTTCTTCGCTGTGGGAGGCCAATATGGACGTGCTCCACGGCGGACAGGGTGCGGAACAACTCGACCTCGATGACGACAGTTGGAAGATATACGCGAGAAATATGGCGGAGCCGCCGCACTACATATCTCCCACGGGCAGGGTCAAGAACTGTCTGATTTCCGAAGGTACCGTCGTACACGGCACCGTCAAGGACAGCATCATTTCCCACTCCGTCACGATAGGCAAGAACGCCTACGTCGAAGGCTCCATAATTATGCCCGGCGCGGTTATCGGCGAGGGGGCGGACGTCCGCTATTCCATAGTGGGCTGGAACGCCAAAATCGGCGAGAACTGTATGGTGGGCGAGACCCTCGGCGAATGCAAGTCGGGCGAATGGAAGATAAGCGTTATCGCGCCTAATTACGAATTGCCCGAGGGCACCAATGTCGGCGCCAACGAAATGATAGGGTAAGGAGGAAGTTATGAAAAACAACGCATTGGCGGTGCTTTTCGCATCGGACGAGGACAGCCATCTCAACGACCTCACCATACACCGCACGACGGCAAGTCTTCCTTTCGGGGGCAGGTACAGACTCATCGACTTTGTGCTGTCCAACCTCGTGCACGCCAACATCACCAAGATAGGTATAATAACGCGCAACAACTACAACAGCCTTATGGACCATATCCGTCAGGGGCGCGACTGGGACCTCAACAGGAAGAACAGCGGCATTTCCGTTTATCCTCCCTTCGTGTTCAACTCCGCCCACGAGGTCTACAAGGGCAAAATCGAAGCGCTTTATATGCTCCGCGGATTCCTTATGAATTCTTCCGAGGAATACGTGGTCATTTCCAACACCAATATCGCGTTCAACATCGACTTCGACGAGGTGGAGAAGTTCCACGCCGACAAGGGTGCGGACATTACGATGCTCACCTACACGACGGCAGAGACCAACCCCCGCAAACTCATCGTCACCGCCGACAAGAACAAGCGCATAAAGGATTTGCGTTATCCCGTGGCGTCCGATACGGGCAAGCAACTGTGCAACCTCAACATTTATTACGTCAAGAAGGATTTGCTCATTTCGCTCATAGACAACGCCTATGCGCACGGTGCGTACGACTTCGAGAAAGACATTCTCCGTCAGGGGCTCGATGACCTTTACGTGATGAGTTTCGAGGTGGACAACTACGTTGCGGTCATCGACCGTATTCCCACCTACTTCAAGAGCAGTATGGAATTGCTTCAGCCCTCCGTGCGCGAAGACCTGTTCTACAGCCATTCGACCATTCTCACCAAGGTCAAGGACAGCGTCCCCGCCAAGTACCGCGAGGGAGCGGACGTGCACAATTCCATAATCGCCGACGGCTGCGAAATCAACGGCACGGTCGAAAACAGCATACTTTTCCGAAGCGTGAAAGTGGGCAAAGGGGCGGTTATCCGCAATTCCATAATTATGGAGAGCGGTATCATAATGGAAAACGCCCACCTCGATTACGTCATCACCGACAAGGATTGCATAATCCAGTCCGGCAGGAGACTCAGCGGCTACGAGTCCTATCCGCTCGTGGTGGTGAAGGGGAAGGTCATCTGACCGTGCGGCCCGGCACGACTACTTTGTGGGCGCTTGCGCCCGAAAGGAGATAGATATGAAAATTTTGTTCGTAACATCGGAGGCGGCACCGTTTGCCCGTTCGGGCGGTCTCGGCGACGTCGCGGGCGCGTTGCCCAAGGCTCTCGCCGCGCTCGGCCACGACGCGCGCGTCATTCTCCCGTTCTACAAACTCATCATTCCCGACAAGTATAAAAACAACTTCCGTTTTGTGGGCTCCACGTTCGTGGACCTCAGTTGGAGACGGCAGTATGTGGGGGTTTACGAGGCCATTTACGACGGTGTAACCTATTATTTTGTCGACAACGAGTCTTATTTCAAACGCGACAGGCTGTACGGCAACTTCGACGACGGCGAGCGCTTCGCCTATTTTTCCAAGGCGGTGCTCGAGGTGTTGCCCCTCATAGGTTTCTATCCCGACATACTGCATTGCAACGACTGGCACACCGCGCTCACTCCCGTGTACCTCGACGTATACTACCGTTTTTCGGAGGAGTTCCGCAACATACGCACGGTGTTCACCATTCACAACATCGAGTTCCAGGGCAAATACGGCACGGAACTGCTCGGCGACGTGCTCGGGTTGCCCGACTGGGCGCATTCCCTCGTTATGAACGACGGGTGCGTCAACTATATGAAGGGCGGCATCGAATCCGCCTCGGCGGTCACTACGGTCAGCGAGACCTACGCGAGGGAAATACTCGACCCGTATTATTCCTACGGACTGGACGGGATTTTGTCTCAGCGGCAGTATAAACTGCACGGCGTGGTCAACGGTATCGACACCGCGCTTTACAACCCCAAGACGGACAAGGCGCTTTTCCAGAATTACAACCTGCGTTCCTATTCCAAGAAGACCCTCAACAAGAAGGCGCTCTGCGAGATGATAGACCTCAGTTACGACGAGAACCGTCCGCTTATGGCTATGGTCACTCGTCTTACCGAGCAGAAGGGTATGGACCTCGTGGGGGCGGTCATCGACGAGATTATGCGCGCGGACATTCAGATGGTGGTCCTCGGCACGGGCGACTGGCGTTACGAAAATATGGTATCCCGCGTCGAAAGCCAGTATCCCAACAAGTTCCGCGCCATACTTCAGTTCTCCAGCGACCTTGCCAGCAAACTGTACGCGGCGAGCGACCTTTTCC
>USGA01000027.1 GCA_900554085.1 uncultured Clostridia bacterium
TAAACTTCTTCGGGGACGTCGGTTGCGACTCCGGTTTCGGGGTCGTAATAAGTGACGTCTTTGCCCTCGAGCATCGACACCAGCCCGCCCACCGCAAGCGCGGACACGAACACCAGAAGAGCCATAACGACAAGCCCGATGTAAAGGCTCTTCATCTTGGACATCTTATAACCGTCAGCGGTGAAAATATCGAGGAATCTTCTCATATGGCACCTCACATCAACGCGACGAGCGCGGCTTCGCTGTCGCCCTCTTCGGCGGAAATCTGCAGAAGAGGAATCCCCGCTTCGGCAAAAATAAGCGTAACGGTGCCGAGTGCGGTTGCGTCGCGGTATATTTCCACCGCGCCGTTCTGCCCTATCGCATATTCGGTGGGCGCAAAATTCGCTTTCAGCACCGGAATCGCGCGAACGAGGTCGGGCGTAACGAGTTTGATTTTCGGGCGGGCAATGGATTTGAGTTCGTCCCCGCGAAGTTCCTTCACGAGTCTGCCCTCTTTCATAACGCCGTACGCCGTCGCCACTTTGCCGAGTTCACCGAGGAAATGCGAAGATATGATTATCGTTACGCCTTTCTTCTCGTTGAGATAAAGCACCTGTTCGCGCACCTGAAGAATACCCGTCGGGTCGAGTCCGTTGACGGGCTCGTCCAGAATGAGGATTTCAGGTTCGCCGACAAGCGCCATTGCAAGCGAAAGACGCTGTTTCATACCCAGCGAAAAATTCTTGACCTTTTTTGTGCCGACGCCGCGCAACCCCACGAACTCGAGAAGTTCGGGAATGTTTGTTTTGCGGGCGCCGACCGCAAGCGCGTATGCGGTGAGGTTCTCGGCGGCGTTCATTTTGCCGTAAAACGCGGGCTGCTCGATGAGCGCGCCGACGCGCGTCCGTGCGGCTTTGAGTCCTGCAAGGGTGTCTGCGCCGTCTATCTCCACTTTACCGCGGGTAGGCTCCGCAAGCCCGAGCATAAGTCGGATAAGCGTGGTCTTGCCCGCTCCGTTTTTGCCGACAAGCCCGTAGATTTCTCCGCGTCTGACAGTCATCGAAACGTCGGATACCCTTTCCACCCCGCCGTAAACCTTGGTAAGTCCCTCGGTGCGGATGGCGGCCTTCACAGATGACGGCTCCGCGGCGGGCGTTGCGACAACGTCTTCGCCGATTGCAACAAGATTATCGATATTGTTTTCCATAGCCAAAGCATATACAATTCGCCGCATAAAGTCAATCGGGCAAATTCGCGCCCGACCGTTTAATGCTTTTTTGCAACTCCGATACTATTGGGGAAAAACGGTTGACCTTTTCGGGAAGTATGATAAAATAACAGTACGCAAACGGCGCTCGACGCGAGGAAACTTCCCGCAATCGCAGTTGCCCTGCCGCACAGTACGCCCCGACGTGCGAATGTAGTTTAGTGGTAAAACAGCAGCTTCCCAAGCTGCGGTTGTGGGTTCGATTCCCATCATTCGCTCCAATACGAGAGACCATCTCACCCGAGACGGTCTTTTCGTTTTCACCTGCCTACGAATGTGGGAATCGAACGGGCGGAAAAGCAAACAGTCGCCAAGAACTTCTTAATTCAAGCAATGCCGTCAAAAAAGAAAACCCGCAGTAACGTGCGGGTTGTTGCTTTCGGTGAAAAATCTTTGTTCACGCAGTGATGAGACGTGTCTGACGCTGGTCGACCACTTCGACTCCGTCTTTTATCAGATAAACTGTAAGCGCGCTTCCGTCAATGTAAATCACCACATAAGAAGACACGCCCTCCATAATGCCCTCGACATTTTCAAACGAAGGTTCTGCGGCCGTCCCGCCGATTCTCCCCGTTTGAATATAACCGATGTCATACGGAATATCCGTACCGTAAAGGGCGCGCAACTCGTTGGAGACCGACTGCGAGTTTATCGGAACGCTTCGGTTTTTGAGCGAAATAACGCAACTGTCCGCCATTTTCGCAATGTCTGACGTGTATACCTGGTCCGCTTTTTCACGGGTTTGTTCTATGTACTGCAAGGTGACGGGCGCGACTATTGAAGCGAGTATGGCAAGTATCGCCACCACGGTGAGCATTTCTGCGAGGGTGAATCCTCTTTTGAATCTTTTCACGCCCGCGTTTTTCATAGATCACGCCCAACCCAGGTTCCGTTTTGGAAAACGACAACGCAAGGAACCACAGTCAGTATACTCTGCGGAGTGTAGGTGCGTTGGCAACTTATATCGACACCCTCTTTTTGAACGGGCGACGTGACAGACAAGGTGTAGGAAACATTGTCGGCGGTGACAATGCTGACGTATGTTTCTTCCGCAGGAGCGCCGTTCACGTAAGTGTTCAGTATCTGCGCCACCTGCACGCCGTCGAGAGTGTAAGAAGTGCCGACGGCAAGTCGACCGATATTTATCTCCAAAGTGCGGAGAATCGTGGAACAATCGCTTTCCGCCGCTTCGATTTTGCCCTCATTTACGAAATGAAGAGCCGTGGGGACAACTATCGCCGCAAGTACGCCGATAATCGCAATGACGACAATCAGTTCCACGAGGGTGAACCCTCTTTTAGACCGTCTCATCATCTTCCCACCCCCTTAAAAGATACGCCCAAGCACAACCCGCAAATGCGGGTTGCGGTTGGGCATCTTATAAACTCAAGCAAACAAAATTATTTGCAATCCAAAACCCGATCAACCCTCTGCATCTTCACCGCCCGTTATTCCACCGGGAGCAACGGTAATGGTGCCGACGGTAACAGTTGCATTCTCAGGAAGCGGAATAGCCGCAGCGGTTATGTTCGCACCTTCGATTTGATAACTTGACGAGAATGTGATTTGCGTCTGCGTAATTTCTATAGTGATTGTGTTCTCGGCACTTGTGATACCCGCCGCTTCCAATATATCGCGAACGTTACCAGGGGTGTACTGAGGGGTGAGGGTCAGACCGTTGTTGACAGCGTCACGAATGTTGGCCAATTCGGTGTTCGCCGCTTCGTCTCTGCCCTGGTTGACGAAGTGAAGAGTGGTCGGGACTATAATCGCTGCAAGAACGCCGATTATCGCGATAACGACGATAAGTTCGACCAGAGTGAAGCCCTTTCTGCTTCTTCTAGTATTGTTTGTCATAATTTGCTCCTCCCAATTATTTGGTTTTATTTATCATAAAGGTTGGTACCTTTATAACCTGATTTAACTGACGGTATAGATGATGCGGTTGAATTCGTCCATACTCGTCACTCCCCTCTTGACCAGTTCGCGCAGGTTGTCGGCGAGGAATTCGGCACCGTTTTCGGTGGCGACACGTTTGATGTCTTCGACGGGCGCGCCCGTGGTAATCATCTTACGGATACGGTGGTCGAGTTCCACTATTTCGTAGATTGCTATACGGCCGCTGTAACCCGTATGGTTGCACTCGGGGCACCCCATCGGCTCGAAGGATTCCGTTATCGCTTCGTCGCCGAGCAAGGTCTTTTCCGAGTCGGTGATTATGTGTTTGCGCTTGCAGTAGGGGCAAAGCCTCTTGACAAGTCGCTGAGCGATTATTGCGTTGACGGACGCCGACACGAGATACGGCGGAACGCCCATATCTATGAGACGGACTATCGTCGATACCGAGTCGTTCGTGTGCAACGTCGACAGCACCAAGTGGCCCGTGATGGACGCGCGGACTGCGATTTCCGCCGTTTCGTAGTCTCGAATCTCGCCTATCATAATGACGTCGGGGTCCTGACGCAAAAGAGCGCGGAGACCGCTTGCGAACGTCATTCCCGCCTTGGTGTTGACCTGCACCTGATTGATGCCGAACATCTGTTTTTCCACGGGGTCTTCAATCGTGGTGATGTTGATTGTCGGCTTGCGCAGGCGGTTGAGGACCGCGTACAACGTGGTGGATTTGCCGGAACCCGTGGGACCCGTGACGAGAATAATTCCGTTCGGAGCGGACAGCATATGCTCGAAACGGGCGATATTCTCCTTGGTCATACCCAGTTGCTCGAACGAAAGCAGATTCTCGCCACCCGTATTGAGCAGACGCATAACGCACTTTTCGCCGTACATAGTGGGAATGGTGGACACACGGAGGTCGACCTTGAATTCGTCGTTGCTGTAAGCGAAACGTCCGTCCTGCGGCACGCGCTTTTCTGCGATGTTCATACCCGAAAGTATTTTGATACGCGAAATAACGCTGGCGAGAGACGCGGGAGCGAGGCGCATAACCTCGACGAGGTCGCCGTCTATTCTCATTCGCACGAGGACGTCGTTTTCGAACGGTTCGATGTGAATGTCGGAAACCTGACGGATATAAGCCTGCTGGACGAGGTTGTTGACCAACTTGACAACGGGAGTGTTGTTGACGTTGGACTCGATTTCGTCCATTTTTTTCGCCGTGTCCTCGGACACGATGCTGATGGTCTGGACTTCCGTCTGCTCCTCGCGGTAGAACAATTCGAGGTTTTTGTAATAGCGGTCGATTGCGCCGTCGATGTTTTCGCGCGACGCCAACACTATGGAAGCGTCCATACGCGAACTCATCTTGACGTCTTCGATGACGCTCATATCCTCGGGATTGGAAATTGCGATGAGAATTTTGTTGTTGTTAATGTCCAGCGGCATAATGCCGTAACGGCGCGCGAGACTCTCGGGGACCAGTTTCAGCACCTCGGGTCGCTTGACCACAAGGTCCTTCTCGATGAGAGGCACGTCCAGGCGCTGCGCGTAAGCCGCAAGCAACTGTGCGTCGTTGATGAGACCACGCGACAGAAGAATGTTGCCGATGTCCTCGTCGGGGTGGCTCTTCTGCCAGCGGAGAGCGTCGCTAAGTTGCTCGTGGGTGATAACACCGTTTGAGAGCAATATTTCCCAGATAAGATGTCTTTCCAAACAACGCCTCCCTGTTAATTATCATACAATAGCGGGCACTTTGTGTCAATACTCAACCTTGCGAAAAAGCGACTATTAAGAGGATAAAACACGGTATTTGAACCGTTTTTTCCGTTCTTTACAGACCTAATAGACGGGCATAAATCGAGATAAGCGCATCACCGACGTATAGGGTGACAACTGTCGCCAAAGCAATGAAGGGGCCGAAAGGAACGACGCTGCCCTTTTTGCTCTTCGGGAGAGGGTCATCGTCCTCGTCCGACACGTCGGAAACCTCCCCGACTGCCGACGCCTGTCCCTCCTCGCTCTTATCCTCGGCAAACGTTTCCTCGCGTTCCTCTCCGACTGCGACAACCTTTGCGTCGTCCGCTCTGCCCGCGTCGAAAAAATCCACCGAGCAACACTCTTCGTCTTGCTCTCCCGAATTTTCGATTGATTCGTCGGCGGCCGCCTTGCGGCGTTTGATTACGAGATAAACGACGGAAACCGCCGCGCCAAGCACCACCGACAGCAGGAATACGACCAATATCTTTTTCCAACCGAGCAAGAGGCCGAGGACGAAATACAGTTTCACGTCGCCGAATCCCATTCCGCCGAACAGGCACACTATAAGCATAGGTACGCTCACGCACACGCAGCCTATGAGTTTGTCCTGCCAACTTACGCCGCCGAAAGGGGCGAAAGTTACCGCACCGAGTATAAGCAAAGTAACGATACTGCTGTCGGGAATCTCGAAGGTGTCGAGGTCGACAAACGCGGCAACGATAAGCACCGCCACAGTAATGTCGTAGACTATCGTCATTCCGTCGAGCCCGAAAGCGGCGTAATTGCCCACCCAGAGTGCGCAGGTCAGAAGTTCGACGAGAGGATACCGCGGGGAAATCCGTTCTCCGCAACTGCGACACTTCCCGCGCAGAATGATGTAACTCAACACGGGAATATTGTCGTAGGCTTTTATTGGAGACTTGCAATTGGGACAAAACGAACGGCTTTTGGAGAAAAACTCGCCGCGCGGAAGTCGGTAAATGCACACGTTGAGGAAACTCCCCACGACCAGACCGCCAAGCGCACTCAGTATGTAAAGACAAACGTCAAGCGCAACCATATTCCCCCTTACGCGTAGAAGCAGTAGCGAACCTCGCCGTCCGTCCCCGCATACTGGGTGTTGATTTCGCCGTTCTTCTGAGACATATTGATAAGCGTGATTACCTCGAACCCCTGAGCGGCGGGCGTAGAAGTGTCGGTCTTTTTATAGACGGTCACAGACGCTTTCAGAGATTGCTTTTTCCCCGTTTCGGTGTTGGTGACCGTGCTGAAAGTAAGCCGCACCACGTAATCGCCGTAGATATCCGAAGGATTCACGAAATACTGGGTTGCGTTCGCGGGGAACGCCCTGCCGTCTTCCTGGGGGAATGTGAGATTTATGTTGCCGTCCACGTCGCTTGCCAGGGTGTAAAGATAACCGTCAAACTCCGAAGAAAACAACAGATTGCCTTTGGTCAGACATACCGACCCGTAGTTCACCAGGTCGTCGGTGAGGTAAACCGTCTGACTGTTGCGGATTTCCTGCTTTACGTATTCGAGAACGATGTCTTTCACGTCGTCGGAACTGATAACCTCCTGCCCTCTCGAAAAGGTGAAACTCGCCGCCTGGGTGATAAGATAAACGCAAAGGGAAAGTATGCCCAGTATGACCAGCGCCACGAGCAATTCCGCCAGCGTAAAGCCGCTCTTCCTTTTGCGCAATTTCCTTACCAACATATTTTCTAGTTGCTCACGAAAATGTAGTACTGTCTGCCCGTCGATTTGAGGGTGTAAACGTAATATTTTCCGTCGACCTCTTCGAGAGTGTTGCCGTTTCTGAGGTCGATTGTAAATTTCTCCGTCCCGCTTTCACCCGCCACCCTGACTTCCAGTTCGACGACGAGCGTTTTACTGTCCCCGACGCCGTCGTAGGTGCTGGACGAGAGCGCCGCCGCTTCCGCGAGTTTCTCTCTGTCGGAGTCGTAGACGAGCGACATTCTCACCATACTGGTCGCGGTGAACAAAATCATCGCAATCATAACCGCCGCGATTGCGAACACCGCGATGCTGACAATGGCCTCCACCAACGTAAAGCCCCCTTTGCGGGAACGTTTTTTCCCGAAAAGCGCAATCATCAGTAGTACCCCATAAATTCCCACACAACCTGATTGAAGTCGGTGAGTTCGCCCGCCGTGTCTCCGTACTGGAATCCCGCGTCCATAATGAGGGGCGGCATAACGTAGTCGTAGAAACTGTTCTCGTACTGTTTGACCAGCGCGTCGATTATTTTGTCGGGTTTCCAGATAAGGTTGTTCCACCAGTTCGTGAACCAGTCGACGCCGTCGCCGTCGGCAATCAGTATAAGGCTTTCGATTGCCATACAACCGTTGAGCGTGTTCGTTGCGCCGGAACTGCCCGGTTTCAGCAGGAAGTGAGAATAAGGCGCGTATACGAATCCCGTGAGACTGGCGTCTTTCTCGAACTGAATGAGGCAGTCGTCGTTGGAAATTATATAAAGCCCGTCAATGGAATAGCCGCCGCCGGTTCCGGCCTGCACCAAGCCCACCTGCGTGAACGGATTCACTTTCAGCGTGGGGGCGTCGATATTGTAACTGCCGTTCTGATACAGATACCAGAAAGTCAGGTTTCCGCCTTTCAGAATCACGTCGCCGCCGCTGTCGTAATCGGTGGCTGCGGGGTCTCCGAATTCCGCTCCGCCGAGGAACTTTATGTGCACGTTGCCGGACGTGGTATCGATTATGACTCTGTCAAAACGAGTGAAATCGGCTTTTGTCCTGAAGCAGGCGCTCTGCTTTATGGTAAGCGTATAGTTACCTTGGTTTTTGGAGCCGCTG
>USGA01000028.1 GCA_900554085.1 uncultured Clostridia bacterium
CGCGTCGAACACGACGGCCGCGGGGTCCGCGCCCTCGTTGTGACGGACCACTCGCACGCCCGCACGCTTGCCCCACACCTCCAGTTGCTCGCTGGCAGCGGCGCGGAAAGTATCCGCCGCGGCAACCACGACGCTCTTGCCCTGTTCGGTGAAAAGGTGTGCCAGTTTGCCTATTGCGGTGGTCTTGCCCACGCCGTTGACGCCCGACAGCAATATTACGAGCGGATAGGAGTACGGTTCCACTTCGTATTCCACGCTTTCCACAAGGATTTGTTTGAGCAGTTCCTTGGCGTCCTCGGGGCGTTTTATGCGCTCCTCGTAAACCCTGTCGCGCAAATCGGCGACGATTTCGGAACTTGCCGCCACGCCCACGTCACCCGCAAGCAACGCTTCCTCGAGAGAGTCGTAGAACTCGTCGTCGAGCGCACGTGCGGAAAAAGCGTAATAAAGTTTTTTGGAAAGATTGTCCTTGGTTTTCCTGATGCCTTCCAGCATCTTGCTGAAAAATCCCATAATTCTCCTTTACCGCTTTCCCGAATGACGTCGCAAATCGGGTTTAACCGCAACAATTTTGTCTGTCATACGGCATTTTCGGCGCTGTTTCGCCCGGTCGGGAACGCACGCCGCCGCATTGTCATTCCTCGTTGGGCAGGCGTTTCTGCGCTTCCTCGAAAGTGATGGAAACGATTTTCGTCACGCCTTTTTCTTCCATCGTAACACCGAAAATGCTGTCCGCGTGGCGCATCGTGGGCTTACGGTGGGTGATGACGATGAATTGCGTGCGCGCGGAGAACTTCTTGAGGAAGCCCGCGAACACCGCCGCGTTGGTGTCGTCGAGTGCGGCGTCGATTTCGTCGAGCACGCAGAACGGCACGGGGCGCAACATAAGGATTGCGAACAACAACGCGATTGCGGACAACGTACGTTCTCCGCCGCTGAGCAGCGTGATGTTGCCCAGTCGTTT
The DNA here is from genome assembly GCA_900554085.1 of uncultured Clostridia bacterium. Lineage (GTDB taxonomy): Bacteria > Bacillota > Clostridia > Christensenellales > CAG-917 > Limadaptatus. The sequence goes on from USGA01000028.1 coordinate 965, forward strand.
TCCCGGAGGCTGGACGAATATGTCGATACCCGCCTCGAGGGGGTCTTCAGTCTCGCTGGTGTCGAGACGGAGGTCGCCTTTGCCGCCCTCGAACAGTTGCGAGAAAACCGTCTGGAAATTCTCCTGAATCTTGGAGAACGCCTCAAGGAATTTGACGGACATCTCGTCGGTCAGCCTGCGTATGACGGATATGATGTCGTCACGCGCACTCTTGATGTCATCGCGCTGCACCGTCTGGACGCTGAGGCGCTCCTCGGTCTCCGCGAGAGTTTCCACAGCAAGCAGGTTGACGGGACCGAGACGGTTGATGGATTTCTTGAGTTCGTCGATAGCGGTTTTCGCCCCGCGTTGCTCGTAGCCCTCAATGCGGTATACGAGCGCGGACTGATAAGTAAGATTGTATTCTTCGAGGATATGCTCCTGCAGGTGACGCATATCGGCGTCCACGGTGTCGAGCATACCTTCCGAACGCACTTTTTTCTCGTTCGCGACGGAGCGTTCCTCGGTAAGGCGCGTCCTCTCCGAGTCGAGTTCGAGCAACTTCTCGGACAGAGCGCGTTTTCTGTCGCCGAGCCCCGCAAGCAATTCTTCGAGTTCGGCGATACGCTTTTTGTCCTCTTCCGAGAACTGAGTCTTTTCGGGCGCCTTCTTTATCTCGTCAAGGGAATTTTCCGCGGCGGCGAGCGCGGCTTCTATCTCCACTTTCTCGTCCGCCAGTCTGCGCTTGTCGGTACGCAGACGGTAGAGATTGGTCTCCACGGAATCAATCGCGCTGGAGTGACCCGCAAGTTGCACCTTGAGGTCCATAACTTCGGCGCTGAGCGTCTCGCGCTCGGATTTCTGCTCCGAACTCCTGGAGCGCATTTCCATAAGGATATTGCGTTCCTCTTCCCTTTCCTTGACGACGGCTTCGTAGTCGTCGATGGTCTTGATTTTTTCTGCAAGTTCCGCGATTGCGGACTGCACTTCGCGGTATTCCGCCGCGTTCAAATCTATTTCGCGTTCCAGTTCGGCGACGGCGGCGCGTGCCTGCTCGTATTTTTCCGCGCTGAGCGAACTGTCAATGCGCAATGCGGAAATCTCTTTGTCGAGTTCGACGACTTTTTCGTCGGAAAGTTCGATGTCGCGCTGATGTTCCTCGCGCTGACTCTTCAGACGGTTGATGTTGTCGCGTATGCGGTCGACGTTCGCCTTGGCCTGCTCTATCTGCTTTTCCTGCGACAACAGACCGGAATTCTGAGTGCGGCGACTGCCGCCCGTAATCTCGCCGCCTCTGGCGTAAATCTCGCCGTCCAGCGTGACAATCCTGAATCCCTGGTTGTATTTGCGGTAAAGTCTTTCGGCGGTGGTCATACCGTCGACGACAACGGTCGTGCCGAGAAGCGCCTGCACGAAAGGATAGAACTTGTTGTCGCACTCCACGAGTTCGCTCGCCAGACCGAAACTGCCTGGCTCGCTGAGCGCGGGCAGATATTCCGAACGGAGCGACGACACGCCGTAAGGGGACGGAAAGTAACTCTTCCGTAGCCTTTCTGCTTGAGGTAAGTGATGAGCGCGGCTGCGTCCTTTTCGGTCTCCACGAGAACGTTCTGGAGTGCGCCGCCGAGGGCGTACTCTATTGCCGATTCGTATCCTTCGGGAACGCTGATGACTTCCGCCAGCACGCCGAGCACTCTGCCGCCCAGCACGGGGTCGCGGTGCGCGTCCTTCATAAGACGTTTGACCGCGTCCTGGAAACCCTCGTAGTCTTCCTTGACGCTCATCAGCAAGCGCAGATTGCCTTCGGCAAGACCGAGTTTTGTGTTGAGGGTGACGACGTCGTCATCGAGGGCGCGGATAGCCTCTTCCGCCTCTTTCTTGGCGAAAACCGCTTCGTTGCGCGCGGTGGTAAGGGCCTTGATACGTTCCCTTGCCGCATTGGACGCGCTTTCGCTGACCTCGAGCGCCGTATTCTCTTCGGAAAGGCGCGATTTCTTGGAGTTTATGAGTTCGAGAAGATTCTTGCCCCTCTCTTCCTGTATGCTCTTTTCGGTGATTATGGAAGTGAGACTGCTGCGCAGTTCGCCCAACTGTTTGATTGCCGCGACATACTCGTCATTCTTGTTTTCGAGGTCGCTCTCCTGTCCCTCGAGCGCGGTGGACAGTATACCGAGTTTTCTCTGCAGTTCCGACAATTTCTTTTCAACCGCATTGCGAAGGGATATTTCTTCCGTTTTCTTGGCTTCGTCCTTTGAAATGAGTTCGTCCGCAATGACGGTTTCCGCGGCGTTGGACTGCAGTTCGGATTTCAGGCGCGCGATTTCCGACTGCAGGTTCGTGACGCGTTCCCTGACGAGATTCGCGGTGCCTGCCACCCTTTCCGCGCCGACCTTGAGTTCGAGCAATTCGGCGTTGTACTCCGACTGCAGACGGTCGATACCGCCCGATTCGCGCAGACACTCCTCGTATTCCCTGCCGCAACGGGCAAGTTCGGAATCCTTGAGTTCGATATCCGCCTTGTGTCGCAGAATTGCGGCGTTGATATTGTCCTTTATCCTGCGGTTGTTTTCGTAATTGTAGATATAGAGGTTGACCTCTTGAACCTTCAGTTGTTCGCGCAGTTCCTCGTATTTCCTGGCAGTCTCCGCCTGTTTGCGGAGAGGCACAAGGCTTCGCTCGATTTCGGCTATGACCTCTTCTATCGATTGCAGGTTCTGATTGGCCCTGTCGAGGTCGCGCATAGCCGCCGTTCTGTCGGCACGGAACTTGGAAATTCCCGCCGCTTCGTCGAAAACGCCGCGTCTCTCGTCGGGCTTCTGGGACAAAATCTCGTCAACTCTGCCCTGACCGATTATGCTGTAGCCGTCCTTGCCTATACCGGTATCGTGCATAAGTCCCACGATATCTTTCATACGGCAACGGGAATTGTTTATGTAGTAATCGCTCTGGTTGCTGGCGTCGAGTTTGCGGGTGATGACCACCTGGTCGAACGAAAGAGAGGGAAAGAGGTCCTTGTCGGTGTTGTCGAAATAAAGTGAAACTTCGCAATAGGACATTCTGCGGCGGTGTTCGGTGCCGTTGAAAATGACGTCCTGCATTGTTTTGCCTCTGAGAGCCTTCGCGCTCTGCTCGCCGAGAGTCCAGCGGATGGAATCCGCGACGTTGGACTTACCGCAGCCGTTGGGTCCGATAATGGCGGTGAACCCGTCGCTGAACGGTATTTCGACTTTGTCGGCAAAGGACTTGAAGCCGTAAAGTTCCAGTTTCTGAAATTTCACACTGTCTCCCGTCGTGGCACGCCACGACGCCCGCACATCGCGCGGACGAAAGAATTATAGCATATGCGTTTGCCTTGCACAAGCAAAAATCGGAATGTTTCACAAAATCCGTGAAACATAGCAAATTATAAATAAAACCGCGTTTGCGCTACGCGGTTTCGGCTTGGATTCTCCACTGTTTTCAGTAGAAATGCGAACTTTAACGGTCTTTGCGCGTCTTGCCGCCGCGCGGTCCCGCGCCTGCCGCAAGCACCGAAAGAGCGCTTTTCGCCGCCGCCTGTTGAGCCGCTCTTTTGCTGCTGCCGCAACCCTCTCCGCGCACAACTCCGTCCAGCAGAACCGCGTACCCGTACACAGGCGCGTGGGAGGCGCCCGTGCGCGTCAATTCTTTGTAGTCTACGGAAAGTCCGCGCTTCTGCGCATATTCGTTGAGCGCCGTTTTGGGGTCACGCGCGTACGGATTGCGCTCCGCTTTTTCCATTTCGTCGCCGAGAATGTAAAGCACGAATTTTTCAGCCGCTTCCATACCGCCGTCCAGACAGATTGCGGCGGCAACCGCCTCGACAACGTCGGATTTTACGGAGGAATGTTCGCCGACGCCCGCTTTTGTCTCCGCCTCGCCGAGGCGTATGAACTCCGACAGACCGATTCTGTCCGCAGCCGCGGCAAGGGGTTTCTCGCTGACGATGCGGGCGCGCAGGCGCGTGAGCACTCCTTCCCCCTCTTCGGGGAACAATTCGTAAAGCCTGCGGGCGACCACATAACCGACTACGCTGTCGCCCAGAAACTCGAGTTTCTGATAGTTGTCGTGCGAGGCCGAAGAATGCGTCAAAGCGCGCTCGAGGAGCGCGCCGTCACGGAAAGCATAGCCTATAACGTTGTATATTTCGTTATTGTGCATCGGGTTCGGATTCGCCAACCGCGCGCACGTAAGCGCGTATCTTTTCAACGACGCCCGACTTGGCGAGTTTGCGCGCCTGCAGTATCGCGGCGCACACGGATTTTCTTTTCGCCGCGCCGTGCGCCTTGACCACGACTTTGTTCAAGCCGAGGAAACAGGCTCCGCCTTGCGAATTGTAGTCCATTTTGTTCTTCACGCCTTTGAGAACGGGCTTGAGCATAAGCGCGCCGAGTTTCGCACGCAATCCGCCCTTTTTGATGCCGTCCATAAGCACGGAGAATATTGCGCCCGCCGTACCTTCGGCGGATTTGAGAGCGATGTTGCCGTTGAATCCGTCCGACACCACCACGTCGAAGTCTCCCGACAACAGGTCGCGCGCCTCGCAATTGCCCCTGAAATCGATGTGCGGGCACTCGGAAAGCAGCGCGTACGCCTCCTTGTTGAGTTCGTTGCCCTTTTTCGCTTCCGCTCCGTTGCTGAGCAAACCCACGACAGGTTTGACGGTATCGGTCACCGCCGAAGAAAAAGCGCTTGCCATAATGGCGAAATGCAGAAGATTGAGAGGTTTGCAGTCGACGTTGGCGCCGCAGTCGCAAAGAATGACGGGTTTGCCCTTGACGGTGGGAAGAGAAGGCGCGAGCGCGGGACGGGAAACACCTTTTATCCTGCCCACTTTCATATACGCGCCGACAAGCACCGCACCGGTTGCGCCCGTGGATACGAACGCCTGGGCATCGTCGTCGGTCGCCAGCAACTCCAATCCCTTTACGAGCGAACTCTCTTTTTTGGTGCGGACAGCGTCCGTCGGGACGTCGTTGTTGGTGACGACATCGGGGGCGTGAACGACGGTGAGACGGGACGCGTCGTAACTCTGCCCTTTGAGGACGTCGGCAATACGGTTTTCGTCACCCGTGAGGACGACGGTCAGACTGCTCTTTGCGTTCAGGGCGTCTATTGCGCCGAGGACGGTTTCCTCGGGGGAGTAATCCCCGCTGAATGCGTCAACGATAACTTTCATAGTGCGAATTTAACAAAAGAGAGCGACTGCTCGCTCTCCGAAGCGTAATCACTTCTTGTCGGTGTCGGGAGTGACGACCGCCTTGCCCTTGTAGTAACCGCATTTGGGGCAAACGGTGTGACTCTTTATGAGTTCGTGGCACTGGGGGCACTCGACGAGACCGGGTGCGGAAATCTTCCAGTTTGCGAAACGGGAATTGGTCTTGGACTTGGATATCTTACTTTTGGGTACTGCCATTTTTATATTCCTCCGAAGTTTGGCTGTTTGTTCGGCTTGTTAGATTATATAGAATACTTATTCGGTTGTCAAACGCTTTTGCAATGTTTGCGGGCTCGGAAACGCGCCGAAGCCGCTCAGTTGCCTTTGACGAGCGCGAGGGTCTCTCTCGCAATGGAAAGTTCCTCGTTGGTGGGCACTACGAGAACCTTGACGCGGCTGCCCGGCTTGCTGAGTTCGTGCACGCCCGCCTGACGTTTCTCGTTCTCTTCGAAATCGAAATCCACGCCGAGATATTCGGTGTCTTCCATAACGAGACGGCGCATATGGGAACTGTTCTCACCTATACCGCCCGTAAAGACGATTGCGTCCACCCCTCCGAGAACCGCGGCAAACGAACCGACGTATTTCTTTATGCGGTAGCCTGCCGCTTCGACGGCGAGTTCGGCTTTCTTGTTGCCCGCTTCGATTTCGCGTTCCAGCACGCGCATATCGGAATCCACTTCGCTTATGCCTTTCATACCGCACTGTTTGTTGAGATACTGCACCATATCTTCGGGCTTCATACCGAGTTTTGCGCGCAGGAATTCGACGGCGGCGGGGTCGATGTCACCGCTTCTGGTGCCCATAATCAGACCTTCGAGAGGCGTGAATCCCATAGAGGTATCCACGCACTTGCCGTCCTTTACGGCGGAAATGCTGGAGCCGTTGCCGAGGTGGCAGACTATCAAACGACGGCACTTGTCCGCGCCGAGCAGTTTGATTGTCTCCTCGCTGACGAACTTGTGGCTTGTGCCGTGGAAACCGTATTTTCTCACCTTGAATTTCTCGTATGCGGAGTAAGGAATGCCGTACATATAGGCTTTCGCCGGCATAGTGCTGTGGAAAGTGGTGTCGAAAACGGCAACCATAGGCACAGCGGGCATAACCTCGCGGCAACTCTTTATGCAGGCGATGTTGCCGGGCATATGAAGAGGCCCGAGTTCGGCATTTTTCTCGCACTTGGCGACGACGTCGTCGTCGATTACGACGGAGGAATGGAAATCCTCGCCGCTGTGGAGCACGCGGTGTCCCACCGCTCCTATTTCGGAAACGGAGGCGATTGCGCCCGCTTCCGCGTCGGTAAGCGCGGCGAGCACCATTTCGATTGCCTCTTTGTGGGTGGGCATATCGGCCTGTACCCTGTACTGTTTGCCCGCGGCGTTTTTCTGTTCGAGCGAGCCGCCCTGCATACCTATTCTGTCGCAAAGGCCTTTGAGCAGGCACTTCTCGGAAGCGGTGTCGATGAGTTGGTACTTGAGGGAAGAACTCCCGGCGTTGATAACG
>USGA01000029.1 GCA_900554085.1 uncultured Clostridia bacterium
ACGACTGACCGAAAAACACTCCCGCCGCGCCCGAGGCACCCAACACCGTCATCAGAACGACGAACACCAGCGCAAGCGCGCATACGACGATTATGCTTTTCCGTTTCAGGACAATGAACACGGCACACCTCATATTAGAACGGCTCGGGACGCGCATACGGACGGTTTTTGTCGGAATTTGACAAAGTTCGTCGTTGGCCTCCTCTCGCCTTTCTCTCACAAATAGATATGCCGCGGACAAAAGATTGAGAACGCCTCAAACCGCTTGCTTTTCTTGACTACTCCGCGCCGAAAATCTATACTTCCCTTAGGCTATGAAAAACGAAAACGCGCTCAACAGTTTCAGAAACTTCGTCAAACAGGCGGCAAAAGTGCTTCTCCCCGTCGCCGCAGCCATTTGCTACGCGCTTTTTGCGCTGACTTTCATCTACGCAATCGTGTTTGCGGCGGCGTGGAAATCGGCTATGGCATTCTTCCTTTCCGCGGCGATATCCTTTATCGCGGCGGGGCTTGCCGTCTTTGCGACGGTGGCGGCTTACCGCCTCATCAACGGTATACCTAAAGAACAGCCTCAACCGCAGGAAGGCACCGTCGAAAACGCGGACAAAAAACAACTCGTCGCGCGCTTTCTTCTCAAGAACGGCGGCTACATTCCCCTCGTGCTGGCGGTAATCTGCGTCGTCGCCGTTGCCGCGCTCGGCGGAATAGATTCCGAAAACTGGGTCAAAGAACGCGCCGCCTACTGCGCTTCCGTCGGTTATCTGGCCGAGACCGACACAAGACTGACCGGATTCCAACGCGAATACTACGTTCTTGACGACGAGAACACCCCCGAGGACGAAAGCGAACTCGTCGTTATAGACAAATTGCGGATAGACGCCGACGGGCGTACGGCGGTCATACGTTACGCCGAAACCGACGGAGACCGCATCACCGTGGAAACACGCGTACGCTACGAAAACGAGTACGTTATGACGGTAGAAAACGGAATCCTCACCGTTACACTCACCCGTGCGATAGACAAAATGCTGGCGCCTATGTTCGCGCCCTCCGCGGCGGAAAAACAATTCATAATCACCGTCCCGCCCGCCTACAAGGACAGCATAACGGTGGAAACCGTCGCGGGCGAGACAATCTTTGCACGGGAATAAACTCCGCGCTGACAGAGAAAACGACGGAACGAACCGCTTTGAAAAATCTAAAGAAAAACAGCCCCGCGGGGCTGTTTTTTGCTTTGTTACAGGAACGGTTGCCGACGTTCACGCCTCAAGCCTGCGTGCAATCGCTTCGAGGAACGCGCGACTGGAGAGAGGTTTGACGGTGACGCCGTCGAGACGGAACAGCCCCGCAAGGTCCTTGGTCATTTCGCCGTTTTCTATGGTGTCGACAGTCGCCTTTTCGAGCCTGTTTGCAAAATCCACGAGTTCGGAGTTGCCGTCCAGTTCGCCGCGTTTTCTGAGAGCGCCCGTCCACGCAAAGAGGGTCGCCACGGAATTGGTCGAGGTTTCCTCCCCTTTCTGGTGCTTGCGGAAATGTCTGGTGACCGTACCGTGAGCGGCTTCGAATTCGTACGCTCCGGTCGGAGACACGAGAACGGAAGTCATCATAGCAAGCGAACCGAAAGCCGTCGCCACCATATCGCTCATCACGTCGCCGTCGTAATTCTTGAGCGCCCAGATGAAGCCGCCTTCGGAACGCATAACGCGCGCCACGGCGTCGTCGATGAGGGTGTAGAAGTACTCTATCCCCGCCGCTTCGAACTTGTCTTTATACTCGGCTTCGTAAATCTCGGCGAATATGTCCTTGAACGTATGGTCGTAGACCTTGGAAATGGTGTCCTTCGTCGAGAACCAAAGGTCGGTCCTGGTGTCAAGCGCGTAGTTGAAACAACTCTTCGCGAAACTTCTTATGCTTGCGTCGGTGTTGTGAATCGCCTGCAGTATGCCTTTCTTGTCGCCGAAATTGAAAACTATCCGGCTTTCGTCGCCGCAGTTGAGCGTGGCCTTGCCGCCGGCGACGGCCATTTCCACCCCCTTATATACGTCTCCGTAAGCGTGACGGGCAATGGTTATGGGAGCCTTCCACCCGGGAACGAGCGGGGTTATGCCTTTCACTATGACGGGAGCACGGAACACCGTTCCGTCCATAATGGCACGGATTGTGGCGTTGGGGCTCGGCCACATCTTGCGCAGCCCGAACTCTTCCACTCTCTGCGCGTTTGGGGTTATGGTGGCGCACTTGACGCCGACGCCCAACCTCAGGCAAGCCTCTGCCGCGGCCGCGGTCACCTTGTCGCCGTCGGCGTCGCGGTTTTCGAGAGAAAGGTCGTAGTATTCCGTCTTAAGGTCGACGTAAGGCAGAATGAGAATGTCTTTTACCCACTGCCAGAGCACGCGGGTCATTTCGTCGCCGTCCATTTCGACGAGCGGAGTTGTCATAGGAATTTTTTTCATAATCTCACCTCAAACGATGAGATGATACCACATTCCCGCGCTCAGCGCAACAAAATGAAAAGCCCCGAAGTCCCGCCGCCTCCGCAGACAAAAAAAAAGACGGAAGCGCTCCGACCTCCTGCCGACGCCTCCGTCTCCCCTTTCGTACGCCGTATCCGCGGCGGCGGCATTCCCGCGTTATTTTTTCGCAAAACGGCTTTTTGCCCCGCGCTTGCCGTAAAACTCCAGCACGGGCGAACGGAAAACGGTCCTGCCCGCAATGCGCTTGCCTCTCGCCGCGCCCTCGGCGATAAGTTCCTCCAGAAGTTCGGTGAAATTTATCCCGAGCGGCTCGAAAAGATAGAAAGCGAAAGACCCGGGAACGGTGTTTATTTCGTTCACGTAAACCTTGCCTCTCGTCTTGTCCACCAGAAAATCCACGCGCACCACTCCGAAAAGTTCGAGTTCGCGGTAAATTCTCTCCGTGTTGGCTCTCACCACGCGGTTGAGGTCTCCTATCGCCGCGGGCATTACGTTGCCTCCTCCCTTTTCACCGCGCATATATTTGTCCTCGAAGGTGAGAATGTCTCCCGCGGAGACGGGCTGTTCCGTCTCGGACACCACCACCTTGCCGTCGCGCAGGAAAGCCGCGCAGTTCACCTCCGTGAAATCGACAAGTTTTTCTTCGACGATAACCTTGTCTCCGAATTCGAACGCCGTTTCCAGGGCTCGGGCGAGTTCCTCGGAATCTTCCGCCGCGCTTATTCCGATACTGCTGCCCTGCGAAACGGGCTTGACGATGAGCGGATAATCCAGTTTCGCCGCCTTCAGCACATCGGGACATTTGCCCTCGGAGCATTCCGCTCTGGTAAGCACGGCATACGGCACCACATTCAACAGCATATTGTCGAATATACGCTTGGAAAGCACTTTGTCCATTCCGATGGCAGACCCCGCCACGTCGGACGAACAGTACGGGACTCCGTTGAAATCGAGCAAACCCTGCAAAACGCCGTTCTCTCCCTCACCGCCGTGACAGCAGATAAGCGCGACGTCGGGCTTCCACTCCCTTTTGAGTTTGCCGCGCTTCACCGAACAGAACACGCCGTCCGCAAGCGTTACCGCCGTGTGTTCCTCGGGACGGAAAGGCGTGAAAGCCGACACCGAATTCATTCCGCCGGTATAAAAGATACCGTCCTTGATGTAGACCGGGTGCACTTCGTGCTCGCTTTCCGACAATGCGGCGAGCGCCTGCATCGCGGTAATCACCGATATATCGCTTTCGGGCGAACGCCCGCCGAACAACACGGCAATCTTCATATTTCCTCCTATTCGCTGTAATTGTCGGGAAGGTCGTTGAGCAACAACAGGACGTCTCCGAGGTGCAGGAGTTCGGGAAACTTTCCTTCCGCCTCGGACAAGGTGCGGAATATATGCGTCTCTCCCCCGAAGCCGTTTTCTTTCAACCCCCTTCGGAGCGGCGCCGTGCGTTTCTCGCCTATCAGCACCGCCACGTCGCACACCTCCGCAATGCGCCTGCCCAACAGATAATTCTCCTCCTCCTCGGCTTCGCCGAGTTCCACCATTCCGGGAGTGACCACCACCTTGCGCCCCGCAAACAACGACAACACGTCGAGCGCGCATCTCGCCCCGTCGGGATTGCAGTTGAAAGTGTCGTCGATAATCTTCACACCGTTGCCGTGAATGAGTTGCAATCTGTGCTCCACGGGTTCCAGTCCGGCAACGGCGCGGGCTATATCCCTGAGCGGCACACCGAGACAATACGCCATAGCCGCGGCAAGCGCGATGTCGAGAATATTGTGTTCGCCGAGAAGTCGCGTCGCGCACTCCACGCTGTCCTCTCCCACCGACAGCGTGAATACGCACCCGTCCTCGCATACCGCGGCGTCGGACACCCTCACCGCGCAGTTTTCGCCCTCACCCGCAAGCACGATGTTGCCTCTTGCGTTTTCGGCGATTGCGGGGAGCGAAGCGAGCGCCCCCGACACCACGCATACCCCGCGCTCCGAGGAGACATCCAGAACGCGGACTTTCTCGCGGATTATGGCTTCTCTGCTGCCGAAAGTCTCGAGATGTTGAGTATTGACAGCCGTAAGAATCGAGTGCGTGGGACGCACTATTTTCATAAGTTTTTTGATGTCGCCTTTCCTGCGCGCGCCCATTTCGGCAATGAAAACGTCGTGCGCGGGAGTAAGCCTTTCCGTCGTTCTGGCAATTCCCATAGGTGTGTTGAAACTGCCCTCCGTCGCCAGAACGTTGTATTTGCCCTCGAGCATTGCGGCAAGATAGTTCTTGACGGAAGTCTTTCCGCAACTTCCGGTGATTGCCACCTTGATGAGGTCGTGCCTTTCGTTGAGCCTTTTGAAAGCCCGTTTTTCGTAGCGGCGATTATTCAGCCGTTCGAAAACGTTGACAACCGACAACACACCCGCAAACAACACGGGATAAACGACGGGTATTGCGAAAAACAGCGGATATCTAAGATAGAAATCGTCCGTATTGGCGTTGAGCACCGTAAGCGCTACGGTGACGACGGCGGTAATGACGACGGCGCACGATACGATTGCGCGCACGGCACGGCGGGTGTATCGGAGCGGTTTTTTCTTTTCGGTATTGTCTTCTATGAAATAAAGTGCAAACTCCGCTATGAAAAAGAACAGTCCCGAAAGAAATCCCCAGAACGCACGCGAAGATACGAAATAAAACCCCGTCCAGATTGCCGTGAAAATCACCGCGCAGACAACGTCGGTTATGTACGCCGAGCGCACCTGACGGGAGCGGAAAACCGCGGAGGGACGGTAATTGTCGAGTTGGGCGGCGTGCAGGCAGGGGCGGGCCATTGCCGCCGTGACGACGAGTGTCATCAGAACATAGAACCAATCTCCGCGCGCAAAAACCATATCCCCTCCGCAGCCGCTTCAAGGACATTATATTTTCGGAGCGTTCACTTTGTGATTTCCCTCACGAAAGCACGGAGTACGGACAGGAATTCGTCGCAATCGGTAAGATAGGCGAAATGCCCCCCTTTGAGCGGAAAAACGTGCGAATCGGCTATGCCTCTGTTGAGACGCTTCGCCATATAGAACGGGGTATCGCGGTCGTCGCGTCCCCAGAAAATCGCCGTGGGACATTTCACGAGCGGCAAAAGCGGAGTCTGGTCGTAATTGACTATCCGCTTGAAACATTCTTTCATAACGGGAGAAAGCGCGCGGTAGTCGGAAGAACCCGCAAGCCCTTTTCCTCCCATTTTCACCGAAAGTTTGTGGAATGCGACTTTGATATAATAAGAGGGCTTTCGGCGCGGTTTCAAACCCGCCGCGTCCACAAGGACCAGTCCGCGCACGCGCTCCGGGTGTTTCGCCGCTATTTCGAGCGCCACCCTGCCGCCGAAACTGTGCCCCACCAACACGGCTTCCGAGATTCCGTTCCGCTCCATCAGCGAAAGAATATCGTCGGCGTATTCGGGGACTCCGCGCGGCGAATCGGGCTCGGCACTGTCGCCGAAGCCGCGAAAATCGGGTGTAATCGCACGGTAACCCGACCGTTTCAGCATATCCGCGGACAAAGAAAACGCCGAGGAGTTGCCTCCCCAGCCGTGCAGAAAAATTACGTATGCGCCGTCACGGACAGTATCGTCGCTGTGCAAGAGCCTCCTACATTTCGAGCGTCATTATGAGCGCGTCGAAGCGGTTGTTGTAGTACTTCCTGCGTATGCCCTGCACCTGAAACCCGAACGCTCCGTAAAGGTTGATTGCGGGAAAATTGCCGCTTTTGACCTCCAGAGTCACGGTTCTGGCACCTTTTTCTCTCGCTTTTTCCAGCAGCGCAGACATCAGCATTTTGCCTATTCCGCGCCCTCTCTCGGTGCTTTTGACGGCAATGTTGGTGATGTGCGCCTCGTCGAGCACGGTGTGAAAACCGCCGTAGCACACCACTTCCCCGCCGCGCGTGCCGACAAGATACGTGGCGTTCTCCGCGCTCAGTTCGGGAATAAACATATTCACCGTCCACGGCAGGTCGAAGGCTTCGCGTTCGATTGCCGCCATTTGCTCGAGGTGGTCGAATCGCAGGGGCTCGAATTTCATTGCAAATTCCTCTCCGCCTGCGGTTTTCTCATATAGAACGGCTCGAAAACGGAGACGAAATCTCCCCTTTCGGCTTTTGCGTTGACGATTGCGGCAAGTGTTTCCGCAACGTCTCCGACAGGCTCCGTGCAGAACTTTTCGCCACTTGCGGACGCTTCGGCGTATTCATCTGCGGTCAGAAAAAAGGTTTCTTTGACCTGCCCGTCCTCGCAACGCGCGGCGTAAACATTGCCTCGTCCCGCGTCGATTGCCGCATTCACGGCACCTCTATTGTATGCAATGGGCTCGAACGCCGTCACCGCCACACGTTTTGCACCCGTTGCGAAAGTGACAGCCGTCGCCGTCGCCGCTCCTATTCTTATTCCCGTGAACGACCCCGGTCCCGTCACCACGCCCACCGCGCCGAAATCGGCGGGTTTTGCGCCGCATTCGCGCAGAATTTCGTCAAGCGTGGGCATCAGCAATGCGGTATGACCGCTCTTGCCCGCGTCGAAAGAACGGGAGACAAGTCTCCCGTCGAAAACCGCACCCACAGTAAGAATGCGGGAAGATGTGTCCGCAAATAGGATATTCATTCGCTGCCCGTTCGCAGGGGTCGGGCGTTGACATTACGGCGCCGTGTTGCCGTCGGCGTCCGCCGTCTCCTGCTCGGTTTTGGTTTTGCCGTCGGAGTGCGCCGAAACTCCGCACGCGGCACAGGGCTTGTTTTTGTCCTTGTTTTCCGCAGTGTCGCTCACGACAAAATGTCTTTCGGCGTCTCCCTTCGCGGTTATTTTGACACTTATGACTCTGTCTGTCAAGTCGGTGGTCTTGTTCCACTCTATCACGAACACGGCATTGTCGGGGGCGTCCTCGAAAAGTCCCAGTTCGTATGTTTCGTCCTCGTCCTCCATACGGTACATATCCGCGTGATAGAGCGGCAATCTGCCGCTTTTGTAGACGTTCAGTATGGTGAAAGTGGGGCTTGTGACCTCCTCGGTCACTCCGAGAGCCTTGGCAAGTCCCTTGGTAAAAGTGGTCTTGCCCGCGCCGAGGTCTCCCTCCAGCAACACCGTTTCGCCGCCTTTCAGGGTGTCCGCGACTTT
>USGA01000030.1 GCA_900554085.1 uncultured Clostridia bacterium
GTGAGTGCCGTCGTGCTCGGAAGCGCCCGCAGACGGGCAATGAATGCCGCACCCGGCAATGATGGTGACGTCCGCGCCTTCGCCGATGTGGAAGTCGTTCGCCACCGCGTCGTGTATGCCCGTTTCTGTGAGCAGCACGGGAATGTGCGCGCTTTTGTTTTTCACGCCCGCACGCACGAAAACGTCTATACCCGCGCCCTCCGTCTTCGGTACGATTTCGATGTCTTTATCCGACGACGATGCGAGGCGCTGTCCGTTTTTTCTTATGTTGTAACTGCCTTCGGGGACAGCGTGCAGTCCGGCGATTTTTTCAAGCAATTCGAGGTCGATTTTTTCCATAGCGTCCTCCTCATTTGCGCCCGCAGAAGTAGGGCGAAATCTTCAGGGAAGGCAGAATTTCTTCCCTCGTGCCGACGCGCGGTTGCGTCTCGGAATTGAATACGGCGATGCGGTCGGCGTTTTCGAGTATGCGGCTCTGGTGACTGACAATGACGACGGTCTTGTCGCGGAGCGCGTCGAACACTTTTATCAGTTCGTCGAAACTCCAGAGGTCAATGCCCGCTTCGGGTTCGTCGAGCAAAAAGACGCTGCCGCCCTTTGCCAGGGCAAGCGCAAGTTCTATGCGTTTGAGTTCGCCGCCCGAAAGCGTATCGTCCACGGGGCGGTTGACGTAATTCTTCGCGCACAGTCCGACCGAAAAGAGAAATTCGCAGGCCGCGCCCATAGAGCAGTTGCTGCCCACGGCGAGGTCGAGCAGGTTTTTGACCGTGATTCCCTTGAAACGGACGGGTTGCTGAAATGCAAGCGTGATGCCCATTCGCGCGCGGTCGGTCACGCTTTTGCCCGTTATGTCCTCGCCGTCGAGCAGGATTTTCCCGCTGTCGGGCTTTTCGATGCCCATAATCAGTTTGACGAGCGTGCTTTTGCCGCTGCCGTTGTGCCCCGTCACAACCGTAATGCTTTTGTCGGGGAAGAGCAGACTGACGTCGGACAGAATGTTTTTCCGTCCGTCGCCGTCGGCTACGGAATAAGTAACGTTTTTGAGTTCGAGCATAATTCTCCTTTGAAACTCAGTCTTTCGTCCTGTAATCGTATTTGAGTTTGATTGCCGTCAGCACGTAACACACGAAGCAGAAGAGCAGGAGTATGAACATCGACAGCCATATGTTGTAACTGTAGACCACTCTGTCCGTGACGGGGAAAACCTCTCCCAGCCCCATTACGCTGCCGATTATGGAAGTGCCGTACATCGTGGGGGTTATGAACGTGAGCAGTCGGACGGGCGGGTCAAACTGAATCAGCGCGCCCGAGAAAACCACCTGCATAACGATTATAACCAACACGGGCAGAATGGCGCTTTCCGATTTCTTGAGCAGAGCGGACACCAGCAGTCCTATTGCCGCCATAGAACTGTTCGTCAGGAATATGGCGAGGAAATAGAAAAAGAGGTCGGCCGCGGGTTTGTCCATATTGAAGTCCACGAAAATCAGACTGCCCAGCACCAGCAGAAGCGATTGTATTACTCCGACCAGGGTAAGCACCGATATTTTCGCGCCCAGATATGATATGACGTTGAGCCCGCCGAACACTTCGCGGGTCAGTATGTCGCGTTCCTTGCATATCTCGCGGTAACTGCCGAGCAAAGCCATAAGGCCAGAGGCGAGGGGCAACAGGAAGACCGTGCAATTGGCGGAACTTGCGTGTCTCCAGGGCTCGTAGAACGTGCCGTCCTCGTAGACGAAGGAAATGATGAGCAGCATAAACGGCACTTCGAGCAGAATGGGAACAATTGTCCACGGACTCTTGAAAGTCTGTCGCAGATAACGCAGGAAGCAGGCGTTGAAATGTATTCTGCCGGGACGCGGGAGGAATTCGACTTTCTTTCTCATTCAGCGTCCTCCTTGTCCGTTCCTTCCGCGGGTGCTGCTTCCGCGGGTGCCTTTGCGGTGGATTTTCTGCGTTTGCGCCGGGGCTTTTGCGGCGCGGTCTGCGTCTCCGTCTCGCTTTCCTTGTTTTCGGCAGTCTCCGTGTGAATTGCCTCTTTTGCAACGGCGGACGGCTCGGAATCGTCGAAGGTAATCACGTATTCTTCGCCGCCGGTACCGGTGTCGGGTATGACGTCGAAACCGTTAGGATTGATTTTGCGTGCGTCGCTCTCCTGCGGAGCGGAAGCGGTCGCGATTTCGACGACGGGTTCCTGCTCGGGCAGGGGTTGCGGGAGAGCGGACGGCGTTTCTTCCGGTGCCTTATTTTCCGCGGCTGTCGCTTCCGTGGCAGGCTCGGGCTGCACGCTTCCGTTCTCGGCGGGGGCAGCGCTTTTCTTGCGGTGCCCGGGTGACGCCGCGCCCTCGGTCGCGGTAGACTTTGCGGCTTTCTTACCGTTGCCGAAAAGGTGTTTGAGCACGGTTTCCCTGGTGCGTTCTCCGCCGTTCGGGGCGGATTGTTCGCCTTCGGCGGGTTCGCTTTCCTCCTGTTTTGCACGGGTGACGGGCGGAAGCAAAGTATTGGTGAGGTCGCCGTATGTCGCAATGAATTCGCGGTGCAGTTTTTTGTAGTAGTCGGTGGCGCGGTATTTGCGCTCGTAGAATTCGCTGTTCTTCTCGTCCGACAGCGTCGCGAATATGCGAGAATAACTCCTGCGGTTGAAGTAGCGGAATATGTCGGAATACGCGCCGTAGTAGCACAATCTTCCGCCTTTGCCGAGGAAGGCTATTTTATCGCATTTGTCGAGGTTCTCCATAGCGTGGGTAATCACCACTATGGTGCGCCCTTTGCGGGACAGGTCGCGGAGCAGGTCCATCATCTCGAGGTCGAGGTCGGGCGAAAGCCCGCTCGTCGGTTCGTCGAGGAAGATGACTTTGGGGTCGGCGAGCAGTTCCATAGCGATGGAAGCGCGTTTGCGTTGCCCGCCCGACAGCGAGGATATGCGCACGCCCTCGCTTCCCGTGAGGCGCACGTCCGCTATCGCCTCGCGCACGCGATTTTTCACCTCGTCCTTGAGCATAGAGGTGCGCATACGCAACAGGGCGGTGTAGTACAGCCCTTCCGCAAGCGGCAGGTCGTCGTGCATTATATCGCGTTGCGGCACGTAGCCCATCAAGTCCTTGTAACTTCGTATGTTCTCGTAATAGTTGTTGGTGTCGTAATAGATTTCGCCTTCGGTGGCGGGGCGCAGCCCGTTCATACAGTCGAGCAGGGTGGATTTTCCCGCGCCGCTTCCCCCGACGATAGCCACGAAATCTCCCGCTTCTATTCTGAACGATACGTTGTTGACAATGCAGATTTTGCCTTTGCTCGTCCTATCCGTGACCTCTTTCCGCACGCCGACGCAGTCGACCTGAATGCCCGCGGCAGAGGTGGAATAAAGCAGTTTTTTATCGTAGAAAACGTAAGCCGCGGACGGTATGGAAATGCGGTCGTAATCGTTCAGTTCCGCCCTGCGGATTTTGCGGTTGTTAACGTAAGTGCCGTTTATCGAGTGCAAATCTTCGATAAAACACTGCTTTCCGTCATAAACTATGCGGAAATGTTTTTCCGACACCATAGGGTTGTCAAGCACGAGGTCGCACGACGGGTTACGCCCGACGACCGTAATCGTCTTTTTGGTGAGGTCGAGTTTGTCGCCCGTGCGGCGGCGGGTGATTTTGCGCACGGGGGAAATGCGCACGACGTCCGCGTTCTTTTTGTCCCCCGCCTTGCGCACCGTGATTTCGTCGTCGAGACGGACTATCGGGCGTTTGAACCGCTTGCCGTTCAGCAGAACTTCGGATTTGGCGCCCTCGGGGGTCATATCCTCGGCGTACCACACGCCGTCGCGCCTTATGCAACGTATCTGCTCGGGTGCGGCGAAAGCCGCTTTCAGTACGAGGTCGCACGAACGTTTCGCGCCTATGACAAACTCGTTTTTCGAATCGCTGTCGAAAAACTCGAAAAGTTCGCCGTAGGTGATTTTGAGAATGATATTGTCCACTTGCCCTTCCTTTGAAAGCCGTTAGAACAGTATATCCCGAATTATGTACAAAATCAAGACTAAACACGCTTGCGCGCGCAATTCGCACCAAAGAACGGCATCTCGAATCCGCCGCCCGACGGGGTGTACGCGCGTCGGGCGTGAGGCGCTCGCTTATTTCGGGTGGTTATCGAATTTCGAATAGTTATTTGTCCGAAATGCGGGAATTTGCCGAGTCGCCCGTCTCGGGCTCTTCGGTTTTCAGACCTCCGACGGCATTCTGTTCCGTCGGCTCGCCTTCTTCCTCGTCCTCGGGAATGGGGTCGTAGCGGTCCTCGATTTCGCCCATAAGTTCCTCGAGGATATCCTCCATTGTCACAAGCCCGACGAACTTGTCGTCGTCCAGCACTATCGCCATATGGATACGCGCCGACTGCATAACTTTGAAAAGGTGCGATATTCTTTCGTTTCCGGTGGTGAACATCGGGCGCTTGAGCAATGAGGTCAGGTCGTTTCTGCCGTCAAGCAGCATCTCGTAGAAATCCGCTCGATAGAGTATGCCTGCGGCTTTCACCCCGTCGCCGTCCAGCACGGGAATTCGCGAGTAGTTGGTTTCGACGAAGATTTCCTTTATGTGTTCGAAGTCGTCGCCGACGCGCGCGGAAGTCACGTCCTCGGCAAAACGCATAACGTTTTCGACAGTCATATCGTCGTATTTTATGGTGTTGATTATGATGTCCTTTTCTGTCTCGTTCAACACGCCCTCGTCTGTGATTTCGCCCACCATAACCTGAAATTCCTCCTCGGTGAGAGAGGGTTGTTTCTTGTCGACGCGGAAGATTTTGTTGAGCAGTTTCTTCCACAGGTCGAAAATAATGTTGAGCGGCGTGAATATGACCGTGAAAAACCACAGCGGATATACCGAAATCATAGCGAATTTCTCCGGGAATTCCTTCGCCAGGCTTTTGGGGGAGATTTCGCCGAATATCAGCACCAGAACCGTCATAACCACCGTGGAAAGAGTTGTGCCGAGGTCCTGACCGAACCAGCCCGTGAAAATAATAGTGGCGAGCGAAGCCGCCGCTATGTTGACGATATTGTTGCCGATGAGCAGAGTGGAAAGCACCCTGTTGTAGTTGTCGGCGAGTTTAAGCACCAGTTTCGCCGATTTTTTCTTTTCGGCGAGCACTTTCATTCTGACCGCGCTGAAACTCGTGAAAGCCGTTTCGGTGGCGGAAAAGTATGCGGAAAGAAGAAGCAGTACTACGAGTGCAACGATAATTCCTACGACCATTATTTCCTCCGAGGGAGTATGTAAAAAACGTTGACCGCTGCGGCGGTCGGGAGAGATTGGACTTCCGAAAATAAAAAATCTTACACCACGGTCTCCTGTTTGGGGACTGGGAACTGTCTTGCCCGTCCATTATTATAACGGATATGCGCGTTTTTGTCAAACCGTGCCGTCGGTGCGTCGTCACTTGTATCAAAGCGCGCGTGTCGCAAACGATAACCGTGACATATATATGGCCCTAGACGTGATGATTGACAGAAATTCGGCTACGGAAAACATCGTGAGTGTGGGCGGAGCGGGCTCTGAATGCGCGCTTTCGGTGGAGAACCTCGGCAAACGCTACCGCAGGGGCGGAGGTTTTGTCGTGCGCGGATTGTCTTTTCGTTGCTCGACGGGCGAGATAGTGGGGCTGACGGGCGAAAACGGCGCGGGCAAGTCGACGACGCTTAAATGCATAGCGGGAATCCTGCCTTTCGAGGAAGGGCGCGTCACGGTGTTCGGCAAAGAAATAGCGGGTGACGCCGTGGAGGCGAAAAGGCTTTTCGGCTACGTGCCCGACGACCACGCGGTAATCGGTTATCTCACCGGCAGAGAGTATGTCCGCTTCGTTGCGGACGTGCGTTGTGTTCCCGTATCCGTGCGGGAAAACAACATCGACCGATTCGCAGGCAGGTTGGGGATGGCGGACTGTCTTGACATTCCCGTTTCCGCCTGTTCTCACGGCACCAAACAAAAAATCTGTATGCTCGGAAGTCTTGTCGGGAATCCGCGGCTGTGGATACTCGACGAGCCCGTGACGGGGCTTGACCCGCGTTCACAGGAAGAAGTGACCGACATTATGCGCGAGTTTGCCGCAGGGGGCGGCACCGTTTTGTTCTCCTCTCACGATTACGCCACGGTAAACAAGGTGTGCAGCCGCGTTCTGGAAGTTCGCGGGGGCGTGATACGTGAAGTGTCCGCAGTCGGGAGCGAAAATGAAAATGAGTGAGTTCGGAGCGGAAGTCTGCGGCGAGCGTCGCAAAGGTGCGACGGTTTTCGGAGCGCTGTTGACACACGAAAGGGCGCGACGGCGCGCGTTGCGCAGACAAAACGGCGGTGCCTTGTCTTCGGTTTTGTCGTTGGTCGCGGCGGTGGCGCTGGCAGTCGCGGCGGGATACGTTTTTTATTGTTTTGCGGACGTCTATGTCGGGGTGCGCGCGGCGGGGAAAACGGCAGTCGGGCAACGCCTTGAGGAATTGCTTTCCCTTTCGTTTTTCCTGTCCGTTCTGTTTTCGTTGCCGTCGGCGGTTTCGGGCGCCGAGCGCGCTTTTTTCAGAGACGGAGAAAGGCAATTGCTTGCGACTTTGCCGGTGAAAAGCGGCGTTTGGTCGCTTGCCGGATTGCTGTGCGATTTGCCGCGTCAGGCAGCGGTGTTTTACGGCTGTATTCTTACGCTGGCGATTCCTTGTGCGGTTGCCGCCGATAAAAGCGCGGGCGACGTCGCCCTGTACGCACTGTGTGCGTTGCCGCTTTTTCCCGTGACGGTGCTGGCGGGCGTGATTTTCGCACTGCCGCTCGGGGCGGCAAAGAACTTTTTCCGCTCGCACGTCGTGTTGTCGTTGCTTGTGGCGACGGCGGCGGTGTGCGGGTTCTTTGCGGTGTATTCCGCGGCGGTAGAACGCGTTGTCGGCGTGCTGGCGGAAAGCAACCCCCACGCCGTATTCAACGCCGAGCGCGCGGAGACGCTGTCGAGTACGTTTATGTCTCTTTATCCCGCCTCTCTTGCGGCGCGCTCCGCAAACGGCGACGCGGCGGCGACGGCAATGACGGTATGCGTCGGGGCGATATCCGCCGCGTGCCTCGCGCCGTTGGTGCTCGGCGTTGTTCCTCGGGCTCTGCGCATATATTACTCGCACGCGGCGTTTCGCTCTGACCGGCGCGAAACACAGTCGATTGGGTCGGTACACGGGCACGGGCGCGCCGGAGTGTTCGCGGCCTTGCTTCGGCGTGAAATAACCGCAGCGCTGCGCACGGGAAAGGCGTTCGGACTGTTCGCGCCGGTCGTCATCGCTCCGCTTGTAGCGGGATTGTCTGCCGCCGCGCTGACCGTAGCGCTCGGGCGACTGATGACGCTGAACGCCGCCTTTCCCCTTGCTCTTGCGGTCGGGGTGACCGCCGCCGTGCTTCCGGGAGGTGCGTCCGCTTCGGCAGTTACCGCCGACAAAGAATATTTCGCGACGCTCGGTACACTTTACGTGTCATCTCGTAAAGTTTTTGCGGCAAAGGCGTTGTTGTACGGCGGCGTCGCTTTTCTGACGGGTGTTCTTTCCTCGACGGTCGCCGCGCTTTCGTGCGGTCT
>USGA01000031.1 GCA_900554085.1 uncultured Clostridia bacterium
CAGGTGGGCACCGGCGACCGCAGCGAGAAGATCCGCACCTACAACTTTCCGCAGGGCAGGGTAACCGACCACCGTATAGGGCTCACGCTGTATTCCCTCGACAGGTTTATGCTGGGGGATATGGATGAAATGGTGGCGGCGCTGCAACTCGCCTTGCGCAACAAACTTCTGGAATCCATAGGCGACTGAGGAGGCACAACAGTGATAATCAAGTACAACAAAATCCACCACGTTATCGAAGAACACGCCTACAAACCCAATCTGCAGGACGTCGACCACCCCAATCTTCACCGCAAGATATTCACTTACGGCGAAATCCCCAAGACGACGTTCAATATGCGTCACGTGCCTATGGAATGTCCGCGCGACATCTATATGACCGACACCACTTTCCGTGACGGACAGCAGGCTTGCAAGCCCTTTTCCGTCAAGAACATAGTCGACCTTTACAAGATGTTGCACCGTCTCGGCGGCCCCAACGGTCTGGTGAGACAGAGCGAGTTCTTCCTCTACAGCGACAAGGACAAAGAGGCAATCACAAAATGTCTCGAACTGGGATACGAATTCCCCGAAATCACTTCCTGGATAAGGGCCAACGAAAAGGACTTCGAACTCGTCAAGCAGTTCGGGCTCAAGGAAACGGGTATTCTCGTCAGTTGTTCGGACTACCACATCTTCAAGAAAATGAATCTCACCCGCGGGCAGGCTATGGAGAAGTATCTCACCATAGTCAAGAAAGCGCTGGAACTCGGCATAGTTCCGCGCTGTCATTTCGAGGACATCACCCGCGCAGATTACTTCGGCTTTGTGGTGCCTTTCGCAATCGAACTTATGAAACTTTCCCGCGAGAGCGGAATACCCATCAAAATCCGTGCCTGCGACACTATGGGTTACGGCGTGACCTATCCCGGCACCGCGCTTCCCCGCAGCGTTCAGGGCATAATATACGGCTTCCGCTATTACGCCGAAATTCCTTCCGAGCAACTCGAGTGGCACGGTCACAACGACTTTTACAAAGCGGTCGTCAATTCCGCCACGGCGTGGTTGCACGGCTGTTCCGCGGTCAACACCACGATGCTCGGCATAGGCGAGAGGACGGGTAACACGCCGCTCGAGGCTATGGCGATTGAGTACACCTCGCTCCGCGGCACCGCCAACGGAATGGACCTTGCCGTAATCACCGAGATAGCCGAATATTTCGAGCACGAAATGGGTATGGAAATCCCCGAGAGAACGCCTTTCGTCGGAAAGAATTTCAACGTTACGAAAGCGGGTATTCACGCCGACGGTATGCTCAAGGACCAGGAGATATACAACATCTTCGACACCGAGAAAATCCTCAACCGTCCCGCCAGGGTCGTAATCGATTCTTTCAGCGGGCTTGCGGGAATCGCGTTCTGGATAAACTCCTATTACAACGTGCCCGAGGAAATGAAAATCGACAAGAAGGACCCGCTTATCGCACGAATCAAGGAGAAAGTGGACGAGCAGTACGCCGCGGGCAGAACGACGGCGATTGCCGACGAGGAACTGGACGCGATGTTCCTCGAATTTGACGCGGAAAGGCACTCCGCTTTCGCCGCTTACCTGTGACGGAGACTCAAAATGGGGCTTGTTTTTCGCCCGCGTTTTTTATAGAATATAATCGGAGGTTGTTATGATAAAACTCATCACCGGAGCCAAGGGCACCGGCAAAACCAAGATTATTATCGATATGGCGAACGACAATGTCGAGACCGCAAAAGGCGACATAGTTTTTATCACCGACACCGACAGGTATATGTACTCCCTGCGCTATCAGATTCGCGTCATCAACACCGAATGTCTCAAAAAGACCAAAGGTGCCATTGACGAGCGCGAACTCATTGGGTTCATAAAAGGTATACTTGCAGGCAATCACGACATCGAGACGGCGCGCACAGAATGCTCAACCGTACCGTTTCGGAAATGGAAGATTTCTTCACCGACATCTACGCGGTGGCAAAGACGACGGAAACGCGTTTTGTGCTCACTGTCAGCGAAAACGAGGAGAATTTTCCCGATTTTCTGAGGAAATATCAAGGAGACGAATGAAATACATCAGCACCAGAGATTGCTCCAAAGTCTTTACGGCGGCGGAGGCAATCGTAAAAGGTATCTCCGATGACGGCGGACTTATTGTTCCGTCGTCTTTCCCGCTTATCGACGGGAAAATGCTGGACGAACTCATAGAGTCCGACTATCCCGAACGCGTGGCGAAAGTGCTGTCGCTGTATATGGACGAGTTCTCCTACGACGAACTGCTCGGATACACCCGCGCGGCATATTCCCGTTTCGACGGCGACCCCTGTCCCGTGGTCAAAATCGAGGACGGCGAGTTCGTTATGGAACTGTGGCACGGCCCGACCTGCGCGTTCAAGGATATGGCGCTCACGGTATTGCCGTATCTTATGACCGCCTCGAAGCGCAAACTCGGCGACAACAGCCGCACCCTCGTGCTTGTCGCGACCAGCGGCGACACGGGCAAAGCCGCACTCGAGGGCTTCCGCGACGTGGAAGGCACCGAGATTATAGTATTCTATCCCGAAGGCGGCGTAAGTCCGATGCAGAAACTGCAGATGATTACGCAATCGGGCGAAAACGTTCACGTCGCGGGCATAAAGGGCAATTTCGACGACGCGCAACGCGCGGTCAAGAAGATTTTTACCGACCCCGACGTCATAGCGCGTATGAGGGAGAAGGGCATTGAAATGTCCTCGGCAAACTCCATCAACTGGGGCAGGCTGGCGCCGCAGATTGCCTATTACGTTTCGGCATACTGCGACCTCGTGGCGAGCGGAGAAATCGAAAAGGGCGACAAGATAAATTTTGCCGTGCCCACGGGCAATTTCGGCAACATTCTCGCGGGATACTACGCTTCACGTATGGGCATACCCGTGAACAAACTGGTCGTGGCAAGCAACCAGAACAATATTCTGTACGATTTCTTCTCCACGGGCGAGTACGACGTCAACCGCAAGTTCTTCAAGACGATGTCCCCGTCTATGGACATACTGGTGTCCAGCAACCTCGAAAGGCTGCTGTTCGAGGTGTCGGGGCGCGACGACGCCGCTATGCGGGAGATATATTCCTCACTCGCGAAGACGGGAAAATTCTCCCTCGACGTGTCCGGGCTTTCTCTCGGAATGTTCGAGGCGGGCTGGCTTGACGAGGAGGAAACCCGCGATACGATGTTCAATTACTACGACCTCGAGGAGTACGTGCTCGACCCGCACACCGCGGTTGCCGTGGGCGTATACGACGATTACTCCTCCGAGACCGGCGACGCCACCCCTGCGGTCATAGTGTCCACCGCAAGCCCCTACAAGTTCTCCTGCGACGTGTACAACGCAATAGCGGAGGCGAAAGAAACCGACCCCGTCAAGGCCGTGAAGAAACTGCACGCGTTCACCGCTGCGGAGTGCCCCGAGAGTATTCTCCGTCTCACTTCGTTGCCCGTGCGCCATACCACCGTCATCGAAAAGGACGGAGCGGAGCAGGCGGTGTTCGATTTCGTGGAAGGCAGACGCTGAAGGGTGAAAACGACTCAAAAAGGACTTTATATGTCGGAAAATACTGATAAAACCTCAAACGAAAGAAAAAAGATAGTGCTCAGCGGCATACAGCCCACCGGCACGATTACGCTCGGGAATTATCTCGGCGCGGTGTCGAACTGGGGCAAGATGCAGGAGGATTACGATTGCATTTTCTTCATCGCGGACCTGCACGCTCTCACCGTGCGCCGCGAACCCGCCGAGTTCAGACAGGCGTGTCTGGGATTTTTCGCGCAACTGCTCGCGTGCGGTATCGACCCCGCGAAATCCTTGCTTTATTTCCAGTCTCACGTGCCCGAGCACTCGGAACTGCAATGGATACTCAACTGCAACACCTACGTGGGCGAGGCCTCGCGTATGACGCAGTACAAGGATAAAAGCGCGCGTCACGCCGACAATATAAATATGGGGCTTATGGACTATCCCGTGCTTATGGCGGCGGACATTCTGCTTTTCCGTTCCGACCTCGTGCCCGTCGGTATAGACCAGAAACAGCACCTCGAACTCACGCGCGACATCGCCATAAGGTTCAATAACCGTTACGGCGATACTTTTACCGTGCCCGAGCCCTATATCCCGCGTACGGGCGAGAAGATATGCTCGCTGCAGGACCCCACCTCCAAGATGTCCAAATCCGACCCCGACGCCAATGCGACGGTATCCGTCATCGAGGACGAGACGAGCATAATGCGCAAGTTCAAACGCGCCGTCACCGACAGCGGCACCGAGATAGTTGCCCGTGCGGACAAGCCCGGCATAACCAATCTGCTCACGATATATGCGGCGATAACGGGCAAGACCGTTGCCGAGGCCGAAAAGGAATTCGCCGGGTGCGGTTACGGCACCTTCAAGACGGCGGTCGGCGAGGCGGTGGCCGCGGCGTTCGCGCCCATACGCTCCGAATACACGCGTTATCTTGCGGACAAAGCCTATATGTCGGAGGTCGCAAAGGATTGCGCCGCCAAGGCGTCCGCGTTCGGCAGGCGCACACTCGACAAAGTGAAACGCATATGTACATCAAGGACTTCAACGTCTTTCAGTCGTACTATTGCGGTCTTTGCAAGGCTCTCGGGAGAACGGGCGGACCTCTCACAAGGTTGTGCACCAATTACGACGTGACGTTTTACAACGCGTTGCTGCACTCGGTTGCGGACATACCCGTGGCGTTCGAGCGCAAGGTATGCCTCGTCAATATGCGCAAAAAGCCCGTTATAGTGCCGGACGACCTCACCCGCAAGACTGCGGACATCGCCGTTCTGCTGGTGTATTACAACGCCGACGACGACGTGCGGGACGGCAAGAAATCGCGCGCGGCGGTCAAGGCGAGGCTGTATCTCAGGAAGCGTGCCGCGGCAAGGCGCCTGCCCGAAATCGACAAGATGATGAGGGACAGTTTCGCAAAACTCGCCGAGGTGGAGAAGCGTTTCAGTCCCAACATCGACGAAGCGGCCGACAGTTTCGCTTCGCTTATGCGAGACATAACCCGCGCCCTCGTCCCCACGGACGAAAACGTCGACACTTTCACCTACAACCTCGGGCGGCTGGTGTATCTTTTCGACGCGGTGGACGACGTGGGAAAGGACGCCGAAAAGGGCAGATACAATCCGCTTGTCGCCGCATACGGCAAATGCGCCTCGAAGAGCGAGTTCCTCGAGAAGAATGCCGAAGACCTCGACTTTCTGTTGCGTTCGACCTATAATAAACTCGTGGGCGCCTACAACGCTATGCACATAGTAGTCTCCGAGGGTATGTTGTCCAACACCGTTTACCTCGGGCTTGTGAGGCAGATGAACCGTCTGCTTAAAGGAGAAGATAAATGCCAACTGACCCGTTTGTGATTCTGGGAATTTCCAAGGAATCCTCGCAGAGCGAGATACTTGAGGCGTACAAGAAAAAGCGCGAGTATTATCAGGCGCACGTCTTCGACGAGGGAGACGCCGGCGCGGAAGCCGCGCGTATGCTCGAAGTGCTGGACAACGCTTATCAGGACGCTATGTCCTATTGTCACGAGCACGCGGTTGTCGACGGCGAGGGCAACAGCGATTTCGACCTTGTGAAATCTGCAATCTCCGCCAAGGATTTCGTGCAGGCGCAGACTTTGCTTGACGATATGTACTACCGCGGAGGGGAGTGGCATTACTATCAGGCGATAGTTTTCTACGAAAAGAACTGGCTCAACGAGAGCAAGAAGCAACTCGAACTTGCCGTCAATCTCGACCCCGACAACGCCAAATACAAGCGTGCCCTCGAAAATATGAAAAAGAAAATCGACGGCACGGGTGCGTTCGCGGGCGGAAACAAGGGCGAGAGTTTCCAGAACGCCCAATCGGGCGGCAAGTCGCAGGGATACAATCCTCAGCAGGACGCCGCCACTCAACGCACCTATCAGCAACAGCAGGCGAACGCCGCCGACGGTTGCTGCACGGCTTGCCAGTGCGCCATTTGCGCAGATTGTTGTTGCGAATGTATGGGCGGCGACCTTATCCGCTGCTGCTGAGATGAGAAGCGGGGGCAGGCACCCGATTAAGAAAAGAACTGCCTATGCGCTGGCGCTGGCGGGCATATCCGCGGCGCTTGCGCTTTTGTTTGTGTGGCTAGGCGTGGTCACCCGCTATGTGACGATAGCCTTTTACGCGGCGGCGGGACTTGCCGTCAACGTGCCTCTTAGCAAGAAATATTACGCCCTGCTGGTGTCGGTGGGGCTGAGTTTTCTGGTGGGCGACGTGGCGGCGGTTTCGGGATACGCGCTGTATTTCGGACCTATGGCGCTGATTTCCGCGATAATGTGGGAAAAGAGGGTGAAGTGGTATATCGCCTACCCCGTTAAAGTGGTGTGGATAAACGGCGCAATCGCCGCGCTGTATTTCGGACTCAAAGGCATACAGGTGCTTGCGCCCGACCTTGCCGCCGCGCTTCCTTATTGGGCAATAGCCGTTGTCGGCACCGTCGCGTTGCTGCTCATAGACCTGCTTATGAATTATGCCTACCGTAATCTCAAGACCGTGGCGGCGAAAGTAATTCGCGACAAAGACGAACGCGAGGTGACCGAGGAGGAACTGCGCGCGGCGGAAGAGGACGACGCCGACCCTTTCGAGAGGGACGGGAACGGTGCGCAAAAAGCAAACGGCGTGCAATCGGACAGCCCTTTCGGAGAGAGTGACGACGAACGCGAATCGGTAGGCGCGGAGACCTCTCCCGATAAAGGCGAAGACGGAAATCCGTCTGCCGACGGCGACGGGCAATGACCCTCGCGGCGGACGTGCGAACGCACCGAAAACTGTGGAAACAACATTTTATAATGCAAAACCGCGCGATTATTGCGCGGTTTTGCATTAAGGGAGAGAGTGTTGGGGTAAGCGGGATTACAGGTTGAGGAATTGTACTCCTGCGTACATCACGTCTTCGATTTTCCTGTTTTTGAGGGAATAATACACGATTTTTCCTTCTCGTCTGGCGCGCACGATATCCGCCGCCCGCAACAGTCTGAGTTGGTGCGAGCAGGTTGTCTGATTGAGCGCCAGCACGCGGGAGAGGTCTCCCACGCACATTTCGGATATGGACAGCGCACATATTATTTTTGCCCGCGTGACGTCGCCGCACGCCGAGAAAAATTCCGTCAGGGCGTGCAGGGTGGCGTTGTGCGGCACATAGTCGCGTATGAGTTCCACCGTTTCTTCGTCAAGCAAACTTTCCATAGCCGCATTATAATTCGGCGCATCGCGCAAAAAACAGCGGTCTTTGACCTATTCCCGCGCAATTTGTCATTGTGCGCGGGCGCGTCGGCGAGCGTACGGCGCGGGAAGAAAGGGGGGCGGGGGCAAAGTCGCGACGAATCGGCGGGGAGGGTAAAGTGCGACGCGGCGCGT
>USGA01000032.1 GCA_900554085.1 uncultured Clostridia bacterium
CGCCGCACTCGGCGGCGACTGCCTCTATCCGCTCGCAAAGAGCGCCCGTTCCGCCCGCAAAAAGTTCGTCGGTGGGATAAATCTCCTCTTTAATCACCTCGTCCCAACTGCAAAGGGAAACGTGCGTGCGGTCACGCTCGACGTTCACCCCCACGGCTGCGACTTTTTCGCCCGCAAAACGAAGCAGGGTTTCTCTCCTGCCCGCCGCGCCGCTTGCGATTTCGCCGCTTTCCTCGAGAAGCCCGTCGTCTATCAGTTCCCGCACCAGTTGCGTCACGGAAGCCGTCGTCAGTCCCGTCGCCGCGGCTATCCTGACGCGCGAAAGCCGCTCCCCTCCCATAAAGAGAAGCAGGACGGCTTCCTTATTGCCGCGCCGCAGACCTTTCAGACTCTGGCTTCCCCTCTGCTTCATACGAGACGGGCAAACTCTTCCGCCAGACGTTCCGCCGAAAGTCTCGCGGGATTGTTGTTCATAAGCGGGTGGGCTGCG
Source organism: uncultured Clostridia bacterium (assembly GCA_900554085.1). GTDB lineage: Bacteria > Bacillota > Clostridia > Christensenellales > CAG-917 > Limadaptatus. The sequence goes on from USGA01000032.1 coordinate 491, forward strand.
CAATGCGCGGCAAGAGTCGCCACGTCGGTGCAACCGATTGCCTGCAGGCTTGTGCGCATTCCCGTGACGCGCTTGAGTCTGGCGATTTCCGCGGCGAGTTCTTCGGGCGAAGCAAACCCCAGCGCACGGGACAAAACGCCCATTCTCTCGGGGTCACATTCGGAATTGAGCCTTACGAAAAGGTCAAGCGTAAAAGCGCACGCCTCGCCGTGCGGAAGATGATAGATTTCCGAAAGAGGATAACTGCAGGCGTGCACCGCCGCCGTATGTGTGGGGGCGAAAGCCATTCCCGCAAGCAACGCGCCGAGGCTCATATCCGTGCGAGCGGCGACGTCCGCGCCGTCCGCATAGACTTTTTCGAGCGCGGGGAACAACAATCCGAGTGCCTTCTGCGCCAGCGCGTCGCTGACGGGGTTGTGCGCCCTGCACCAATACGCCTCGAGAGCGTGCGCAATCGCGTCCAGCCCGCTTGCCGCCGTGACCGAACGCGGCACGGTGAATGTAAGTTCGGGGTCGACGATTGCCGCCGTCGGGAAAAAGGCGGGCGATACCAACGGTTTTTTCGCCCCCCTGGCTTCGTCGCTCATAACGGAAACGCCCGTGACCTCGCTCCCCGTACCTGCGGTCGCGGGCATAGCGATAACAGGCAAACCTTTGTCCGGCAATTCGCCGTAAAAGAGGGCTTCCGCACTCTCCCCGCACGCCGCCGCCAATGCGGTGAACTTGCCGAGGTCCATTGCGCTGCCGCCGCCTATCGCGACGACGCAATCGGCATTTTCGCGTCGCACCGTTTCCACCGCCTTATCGGCTGCGGTTATGTCGGGATTGGCGCCGAAGTCGGAAAAAACCGCCGCGACGGGCGCCGAAGCGCAAATTGTGTCCGCCACTCCGTTTTTCACGAAAACGGAATCGGCAATAAGCACCGCGCGACGATAACCCTTGCCGCTCATCACTTCGGCAAGTTTCCCGCGCGCGCCCGCGCCGAAAACTATCTCTACAGGTTGTTTGTAACAAAAATCCATAAATTTCCCTCCGCGCCGCCGCATCTGCGCGCGCCGTTGTTTTCAGTCCGCAAAATTCCTGTTCTCGAGTGCGGCGACTTTCTCCGCCGCCGCGCTCAGCCAGTCCTTGCGCCAGTCCTCTATGCCGACATACGTCTCGGCGGCGAGGAAAGCCCTCGCCATTTCGACGCCCATTTCGGGGGCTATAATCCAGCCGCCCATACACAAAATCTGCGCTCCGTTTATGGCGCGCGCCATACGCGCCGAATAAACGCCCTCGCAGACGACTGCGGAAACCCCCTTGAATTTGTTGGAAACCACGTTCATACCCGCGCCGGTACCGCACACGAGAATCGCGCGGTCGTATTCACCCGAGAGCACGCGCGGCGCGACGTCGCCCGCCACTCTGTAATAAGGGTGAACGTCACCGAGGTCGGTGGTGCCCAGGTCGTCGCGCTCGGGAACGAAATCAATTCCCGCCGCCTTCATTTCCTCGGAACACAGGAACGCCTTGAGCGCCTCTTTGAGGGCGAACCCCGACTTGTCGGACCCGATTGCAACTTTCATAAACGCCTCCGCCGCGCCAACCGACCGCGCGCACGGCGGGAATGCCTCCCCTTCCGCACGCTTGCCGCCAACCCTCGGCGCACTTTAATTAAAACTTTTAACTAATTATACCGCGCAGCAATCCCGCTGTCAATACGGAACGTTCAGAAGAAAATTTCGCATCTGGTCAGACAGAACGAAAGTAACGGTAAAAACGCGATATCGGGCTGAAACACGCGATTTGTAAAACGCAGTCATTCGGGTGAGATGCGCGAAAAGCGCCCGTCTACGGACAGGAGCGGATTTTGCGTTCTTGCTCTCAACAAATTACGGAAAGCCTAAAACCGCGATATTCCGATGAAGAACAAGGAAGAGCCGCCCGAACAGACAGGAGCGTACTTGTTGTACGTGACTGTTTACGAGGGCGGCTCTGACAAAGTTGTTCGCGGAATAGCGCGGTTTTAGCAGAATGCGTGGTAAATCGCGCAGATAGCCTTCTCATAATCGAAGGTGTCGACGCCGACGATTATGTTCATCTCGGAGGAGCCTTGGTCTATCATACGGATATTGATGTTGCTGGCGGCGAGTGCGGCGAATATGGTCGCGGCGGTGCCGTGGCGGGAAGCCATATTGTGACCGACGGTCGCAATCAGCGACAGTCCGCTGTGAATGTCGATGTTGTCGGCATTGAGAGACGCACGGAGGGCAGACACGACTTTCTGCGCGTGAGGTCCGAGATATTCGTCGCGGATAACGAGAGAAAGAGTGTCGATGCCCGAGGGCATATGCTCGAAAGATATACCTTCGTATTCGAGAATGCTGAGCGCTTTCCTGCCGAAACCTATTTCGCGGTTCATCATATCCTTTTCGATGTTGATGATGGTGAAGCCTTTGCGCCCGGCAATACCCGTGACCACCCTTCCGTTGGCGGGAGGCACGCTGCCGTCGGGAACAATCATAGTGCCTTTTGCAGACGGATTGAAGGTGTTTTTGATGTTGATGGGAATGCCCGCGGTGCGCACGGGGAATACCGATTCGGGGTGCAGCACTTCGGCGCCCATATAGGCAAGTTCGCGCAATTCCTTGTAACTGAGACATTCGATGATTTCGGGATTGCGGACAATGCGGGGGTCTGCGGTAAGAAAACCGTCGACGTCCGTCCAGTTCTCGTAGACGGAAGCGGACATCGCGCGGGCGACTATGGCGCCCGAAATATCGGAGCCGCCGCGGGAGAACGTCTTGATTTCGCCCGCGCTGTCGGAGCCGTAGAATCCCGGAAGAACCGCGTACTCCACACCTGCGAGACGGGCTTTGATGTTGTCGATTGAAAGGTCGAGAAGCAACGCGCCGTCCTTATCGAACTTGATGAGGTCGGCGGTGTCGACAAATTCCACACCGAGCACGGCAGCCAGAACGCGTGCGCTGAGATACTCGCCGCGGGAAGCGGTGTAATCGGCGCTGGCGCCCGCCTCGATATTCTTTTTTATGGCGGCGAGTTCCGCTTTCATTCCGACGTCGACGCCGAGTTCTTTCTCGATGTCGAGGAAACGTTTTTCGATGACTGCAAAGGCGGAGTCGCAGTTGCCCTTTTCGCCTTTTTCGCGGTGGCAGGTGTAAAGCGCGTCGGTGACCTTGATGTCCTCGGAGGTGCGCTTGCCGGGCGCGGACACGACAACGTACCTGCGCTGCTTATCAGCCCTGACGATGCCAGCGACCTGCGTAATGGTCTTGCTGTTTGCCATTGATGTTCCGCCGAACTTACAAACTTTCATACTGTCCTCTCTTATGTACAATACTTGATTACGGATTGATTTTGTGCTCCCGCCCGGCGCATCAGCGCGGCAAAACACGATTTTTGCCGACCGCAATTCGACCGAATCGCGGTTTTAACGCTCTATTCCGCGGGATAAACGTCGGTTTCTTTCGAAAACCTATTTCGCACGCAAAAGGATTATCTGATGCGCTTTGCCTCGAAGTAATACCTCTTTTCCTCGGCTTCGCCCATAGAAAACGCTTTGCGGCAGAGGTTGCCGTGCTCGACGACGTAGCCGAAAAGTTCTTCCTTGGCGATGCAGGGCATTTCGACGGCAACACCGTCGGAGGTGTCCGCCACGGCGTGCAGATTGTCGAGACCGTGAATGTAGTCCACGCTTGCGTCGGGGTGTGCGGAGATATAGGCGTCGATTGCCGCTTGTATGTCGGCTATCGCCTGCACGCTGTTATCGCTGACCGCGACGGAGTAATTCATATTGGTGGTGAACATATTGAGTCTGCCCTTTCCCTTCAGCGCCGTGGACATATGAAGCACGAAATCGCTGTCGTCCACGCCGAACACGAAGCGGTGAATAGGCTCGAAGACGATTCCGTCGCAATGCAGGTTTTCGATTTCGACGAGCGCGTAACGGGCGGGGTGATTCTCTCGTTCCTCGGGAGTGAGGGTCTTTTTGACGTCTTTCCAGTAGGCGCGCGCGGTGGCAAGCGAATGGTTGCCGTCGCCGACGGCGAACACGAGCGTGCTCTCCTTGCCGTAAAGCCCCTTTATGCTCTCGACGTATTTGTCGAGCACGGCGTCAAATTCGGCGGCGTCGATACGCCAGCCCGTGAGATGTCCGCCGTGCATATTGAGTTCGAAATCGTAGAGTTTCTCGAGGGTGTCACGCTTCTTGTAGAAAGGCTCGATGACGGTTTTGTCGCGGTCGTCGAGCAGAAGCATAACGTGCGGCAGTTCCACGGGAGCGTCTTTCCTGATTTTGAGGCGAGGAGGAATTCGGTTGGCAACCACGCCTTCGGTGGAACGGATAACCGCTTCGGTGGGGTACTCGTAGGAATAGTCCTCGAGGTCCACGGGCGCAACAATGCCCAGACGGGTGTAACCGTACGCGGTCTGCCTGCGCACCAGAATATAACTGTCCTTCAACGTCCTGAATACGCCCTTGTCGAGATAGTCGTACATTGCGGCGTTTATTTGCCTGATTCGCTCCTCGTAATCGCCGTCCTCGAGATACACCTCGGGGAAAATGAGACGGAGCGCGCTGGGAGCGTCGCCCACGAATTCGTCTAATTTCTCCCAGTAATCTCTCTGCGAAGTGAACTGGTCGCAGGACACGACGGCGAATTTCTCGGGCTCGGCTACTGCGGGCACGAGGATATCGAAGGGTTTTACCGTTTTCATTTTGTATCTCTCCCGTGATGCTTTTTTTCTTCTTTTGCCTGACGACGTGCGATTGCGCTTGCGGAAATTCCGAACGCCTCTTCGATTTCGTCCTTGAGTTTGTCCATAGTCATATAGCGACGGATCTCTCCCCTTTTGACCACGGATATGATGCCCGTCTCTTCGCTGATGACTATGGAAAGCACGTCCGTGTCTTCCGTTATGCCGATTGCGGCGCGGTGACGGGTGCCCATTTCCTTATTGACGTTGCGCTGGGTGAGAGGAAGGAAACAACCCGCCGCCACCACTTTGTTGCCGCGCACTATGACCGCGCCGTCGTGAAGCGGGGCTTTGGTGTTGAAAATGCTCTCGAGCAGCGCCGCGGACAGTTCGGCATTGAGGCGCGTACCGCTGTCGAGCACGGTGTCGTTTATGCTGCCCTCGCTGTCGATTATGATGATTGCTCCGACGTCCTGTTTCGCCATATCCTGACAGGCGCTGAGAATCTCCGCCGTGGTCTCTCGCAATTCGTCGTCACTGCTCAGCCCGTCGTTGAAAGCGGTCAGACCGCGCGGATTGGCTATGCGCTGGAATATGGCCTTGAGGTCGCTCTGGTAAACCACGCACGCCATAACTATCGCCGCGACCACGACATAGTGCATTACGTAACGCGACACGGTGCACAAGGACGTCGAACAGGATAATCGCCAGCAGCATAATCAACACGCGCACGTTGCGTCTGTAGACAAACAACAGCACCAGCAAAGTCACAGCCGCCGCGAGCACCACCGCGTCGAGAATGGCATAGAGATTGAGGTTCTTGGCATATTCTACGAAATCGTAACTCATCTGTCACCTCATAAGTCGAATTCTTCGAAAACTTTTCCGTCGCCGTCGGAAGACGGAGCGTTGTCCGAAAGCGGATTGCCGCCGCCCTCTCCGCCGTGGTCGTCAAAAGGATTGCCGTCGTCGGGCCCGTTCCCGCCGCCGAAAGGATTGTCGTTCTTGGGGGGGCTGACGGGAGGGACGAATTTCTTCGCCTTTTCGCGGAGCAGGAAAGCCACGACGACGTACGCCGTGAGCCACGCCGCAAAAATGACTATTCCCGCGATGCAGGCATTCTGGAAATGCGCGCTTTCCGCAACCGTGAGATTGTATCCCAGGCTCTCGAGAATTTCGCGCAACTGCTCGCTTCTTGCCGAATCGCCGTAAATGCTGAGGTAGGACGCGCAGGGAATTATCGTGACAAGTCCCTGAACGAGGAAATACACTCCGCCGTAAAGATTGTACAGGTCGGACGCCGTCCTGTCGTTCATATAACGGCGCAACACGATGAAGAACATCGCGAACATCGCGCCCGTCAGCACCAGAACGTCGGCGGTGAAAGCCGTGTAGATGGACACCACGGGTTCAATGAAAGAGAAAGATTCCACCACCCCGACGACGAGGCGAGAGCCTGCGGTGAAAATCATCACCCAGTAAATGAAGTCGTCACGGTGGCAATAGAAATATCCTCTGCGCGCGGACATCGTGAAAAGCACCAGCCCGCAGAGGTAACACAATGCGGCCGGCAGCACGCCCGAGAATATGATGTCCACTATTACCGTGAGCGCAACGGAAGCCGCCCCTTCGGGCAGACTTGCGGACACGTCGGAAACTATGCCCGTGACGTTGCGGAAAAGCGACACGGCAACGAGCACCGCCCATATAGCCGGATACCATTTCTGAGAGATTCGCCTCTCGGGTCTGTTCCTGAAGTTGTAAGGCACTTGCATATTCAGAGAGTGAAAAGAGTCAGCACGGCTTCGTGCAGGGCGGCGTCCTTGCCGCGTTTGCCCGTGAGAATGTCGTACTGCATACCGTGGAGAGAATCGACGCATTTCTTGAGACGGACGGGAGTGTATCTGCCCACCGTACGCCTACC
>USGA01000033.1 GCA_900554085.1 uncultured Clostridia bacterium
GCGGCGATTTACCCCCGCGACGCATTGTCCGCGCCCCTGCTCGTCGCCGCGGCACAGGAAGATTTCACACCGAGAAGAATCATTGCCGACTACAACTTTCTACTCGGTCGCGTGCTGGAAAAAGACGTGCTCTCATATCGCGGAGAAAGACTTGCCTCGCTCGGCGAACGCGTCACCGTCGAAACGGTCGAAAAGGCACGTCGCCACGGCAAACTCATAGACCTTACCTTAAGTTCGCGATGACTATGAAGAGATTTTCGCCCAGAATGTTTGAACGTGCCGCGCTTCGTCGCTCCGTCGCTTTCGTCGCGCTTTTCGCGGCTCTTGCCGCAGTGGTTTTCTGCCTTGCCGCCTGCGTTCGAAAACCCGAATCGGCGCCTTTCGGCGAAGTACCCGTGTACGACATAGAATTGTCTTACGACGGCGGCAATGCGCTTTCTCTGGCACAGGAGATAGTCTATCTCAACGACACGGGCGACCATCTCGACGACGTGCGGCTTCACCTCTACGCCAATGCGTTCTCCGAGGACGCGACGACCCCGCCTTACCTGCCCGACGAGAAAGACAATTTTTTCATAGACGGCGAGAGTTTCGGCTCAATCGACATTTCAAGCGCTGAAATAAACGGAAAAACCGTAGATTTCGAACTTTCCGAAAACAGGCAAGTGCTTATATTACCCACTGACGCAGACGACGGAGACGTTCTGGAAATCTCCGTTTCGGCCGAACTTACGCTGCCCCGCTGCCGCTCCCGTTTCGGGGTTTCCGAACGCACGGTCAACCTCGCGGGGTTCTATCCCTCGCTTTGCGTTTACGAAAACGGCGCCTGGCGCGAGGAAGGTTACACCGCCGTGGGCGACCCTTTTTACAGCGAAATTTCCTCCTTCTACGTGACGCTCTCCGTCCCCGAAGGCTATCTTGCCGCAAGTTCGGGTACCGTGCTCGAAAACCACACTTCGGACGGCACGACCACATCCGTGATTTCCGCCGAGAACGTGCGCGACTTCGCGATGTGTCTTTCCCGTGATTTCGAGTTGCTTTCCGCCTCTTTTCTCATAGACGGACGCAACGTAACCGTGGATTATTACACGCTCGGGGATTCCGACGCAAAGGGCGCCCTCGCTTCCGTGGTCTCCGCGCTGGAAACCTTTTCCTCCGTTTTCGGTGCCTACCCTTATTCGAGGTTGGCGGTCGCCGAATCCCACATTCACGCGGGAGGAATGGAGTACGGTTCGTTCGTTGTGCTGGACGCTTCCGTCACCGACCCCGACGCCCTCTCCGACGTGGCGGTGCACGAAACCGCACACCAATGGTGGTTCGGCGTGGTGGGCTCCGACCAACTCAACAACGCGTGGCTTGACGAGGGTCTCACCGAATTCTGCACGGCGTATTACCACCTGTTGCGCGGCGACGAAGACGCCTACCGCTCTTTCGTCTCCGCCGCAAAACAAAACTATCTCGTATATCGTCGTCTGCCCGCCGCGGTAGGATTCGACGGCGCGATGAGCCGCCCCCTTTCCTCCTTTCTGACCGACGGAGAATACGTCGCCGTCACATACGCCAAAGGAGTTCTGCTGTTCGACACACTCCTGCAACTGGCGGGCAAAGACAAACTGAATGCTGCCTTGTCGGACTATTTTTCGTCCAACGCCTATTCGATTGCCACCCCCGCCGACCTCTCCGAAAGTTTTGTCCGCGCCGGCTTCGACGCCTCGGGCATAATATCGAGTTTCGCCGCCGGCACCGAAATAATCAACTGAATCCCTAAATTCCGCTCCCCGCCTCGGAAGCGGGGGGCTGTCCTGATTCAAAACCACACTCGACTTCTACCGCATCTGGATTCCCGCTTCGTCATATACGGCAACCGGCGTAAAATCAAAAGAGCCCTTTGCAATTCTTGCAAAGGGCTTTCTGGCGTTCCCGGCGGGAGTCGAACCCACGACCTTCCGCTTAGGAGGCGGACGCTCTATCCTACTGAGCTACGGAAACAAGTTCGGAAACAGACTTAATTGTAGCACAGAGACGGGGTTTGTCAAGCGAATGGGAGGAGCGCGGAGACGGGGCGGACGCGGGGCGGCAACAAAATGCCTCTCTCTGCCGAAAATAGTTTTCGGAGAGACGTCGGGCGGCGCGTCTGCATAGGATAAAGTGTCCGAAATATTAAAAGGAGGTATCGAAATCGACATTTATTCGGAAAACCAAACCTGTCCTGCCGTGGGTTATCAGGCGGCGACCGTATGCGTTCCCGTGACGGTGGAGCCCTTTGCGAAAGCGGGCGCGACCAGAACGAAGTGCTGCTGAGACGTGGCAATAACCCCCGGTAAGCAGGTATGCGGCGGAGTGAAAAACGGCGTGTGCTCTTTCACCGTGTCGCAGAACATCTGTGTCGCCGTGCCCGTCGAATTCGGCGCCAACGCCGTTGTGGGCGAAGCGTACGTGGATTGCCTCGGCGTTTCCTCGGAGGACATCTGCACCGATTGCGCCCTGAGCGACGGCAAAACCGAACCCTTGTCCGACATTGACGTGCAGGGCCGAGGAGGGCGTGAATGGCTGAACACGGTTGCAAGAGCGGAACCGACGGTTGCACAAGACTTATCACCCAAGGCGCGAACGTACAGTTGCCGCCGGACGTAAACGCGTACGCCGAACTGAAAGGGGTTCGCACCAAATGTTGCGGCGCCCCGGAAGTGCAGGTCGTGGAACAATGCTGCGGGTGCAAACTGATTGTCAAGCAGAAACTTGCCGTGTCCATTGCCATAGAGTACGGCACGGACGTTACGGCGGAAGACTGCAAAATCGATTGTTCGGACCCCGTCAGCGTCTGACGACCGACAGGGACGGCAAAGCCGTCCCGCTACATAAGGCAGACGAGACGGCTTTTTTCTTTTTTTCCACGTACACTCGCGAGTTCAGTCGCGCAGGCACTTCACAAGGACGGCTTTCTGGGCGTGAAGCCTGTTTTCCGCTTCCTCGAAGATTTCCGCGGAGTGTTTTTCGAATACGGAGGAAGTGATTTCCTCTTCGCGGTGCGCGGGCAGACAATGCAACACGATTGCGTCCGATTTCGCCACTTTCATAGTTTCGTCGTTTATCTGATAGGACTTGAAGATTTTCTTGCGCTCCTCGGCTTCGCCTTCCTGTCCCATAGACGCCCAGACGTCGGTGTAAAGCACGTCGGAATCCGCGGCAGCCCTGAGCACGTCCTCGGTACAGGAAATTGCCGTTCTCCGCCGCCCATTTCATAATGGCCGCGTCCGGCTCGTACCCTTTGGGGCACGCAACGGAAACGTCCATACCGAGTTTTATTCCGCCTACGATGAGCGAATTGGTCATATTGTTGCCGTCGCCGACATAGCAAAGTTTACGTCCCTCGAACGACCCCTTGATTTCGCGAATTGTCATAAGGTCGGCAAGCACCTGACAGGGGTGACAATAGTCCGTGAGCCCGTTGATGATGGGTATGGTTCCGAAGCGTGCGAGCGCCTCGACTTCCTCCTGCGCGAAGGTGCGTATCATAATTCCGTCGAGATAACGCGAAAGAACGCGCGCGGTGTCCTGCACCGCCTCTCCCCTTCCTATCTGAAGGTCGCGGGAACTGAGGAAGAGAGACATACCGCCGAGGTCGAACATACCCACCTCGAAAGATACGCGGGTGCGAGTGGACGACTTCTCGAAAATCAGCCCCAGCACCTTGCCTTCGAGCAAGCGGTGAGGGATACGGTTCTTTTTCTCGAATTTGAGTTGGTCGGCAGTATTGAGGATTTCAATGATTTCCTTTGCCGAAAGGTCCATAAGTTTAAGCAGATTTGTCATTTTGCACACACCTTCTTGATTTTTTCCACGGCTTCGTCAAGCAGTTCGTCGGAGATGTTGAGAGGGGGAAGCAGTCGGAGTTTGTCGTGCGCCTTGAGCGCGAGCACGCCCTCGGAGCGCAGGTCGGCAAGCACGTCGGCCACGGGGCGCGCGGTACGGACGCCTATCATAAGTCCCATTCCCGTTATTTCGGAAATTCCCGCTGCGCCCTCGAGCGCCTTTCTTACCCGTTCGCCCTTCGCCGCAACCGCGTCGAGAAATTCGTCGGTCAGCCTGTCGACAACGACTTCCGCCCCCGCGCAGACGGCGGGATTTCCACCGAAAGTCGAGCCGTGACTGCCTGCCGTGAGCACGTCGGCCGTCTTCTCTCCGAAAAGCACCGCGCCTATCGGCAGACCGCCTCCAAGTCCCTTTGCCGAGGTCACTATGTCGGGCGAGATGCCGAAGTGCATAAACGAATAGAATTTGCCCGTCCTGCCGACGCCCGTCTGCACCTCGTCCACGATGAGCAGAAGATTGTGTTTTGCGGCCGTTTCGGCGGCACCTCTTACAAATTCGGGGGACAGGGGCAATACTCCGCCCTCTCCCTGCACGGTCTCGAACATAATCGCGGCGCACTTGTTTTCGGTCGCCGCCTTTTCGAGCGCCTCGAGGTCGTTTGCCGCGCTGTATACGAATCCCGCCGTGAGCGGCAGGAAATCCTTATGCAGGCTGTCCTGCGCCGTCGCCGCAAGAGTGGCGAGCGTTCTGCCGTGGAATCCGTCTTTGAGCGTGATTATGTTGTAATATTCCGCGCCCTTGTTTTCCGCCGCCCATTTACGCGCCGTCTTGATTGCGCATTCGTTGGCTTCGGCACCCGAATTGGCGAAAAACACCTTTCTCATTCCGCTTTTCAGGCACAGTTTTTCCGCGAGCCGCGCGCAGGGCTCGGTGTAATAAAGATTGGATGCGTGCGCAAGTTTTTTCAGTTGCGCCGATACGACGTCCGCCCATTGTTCGTCCGCCGTGCCGAATATGTTGACGCCTATTCCGCTACCCATATCGACGTAACGTTTGCCGTCGGCGTCGAAAAGTTCGGCGCCTTTGCCCCCGACAAGAGTAACGGGAAAGCGCGCATACGTGGCGGCGATATACGCTTTGTCCGCCTGCTGAGTGGTCATAACAGTTCCTCTCCCGACACAAACATAGTGCCCATACCTGCGTCGGTGAGCGTCTCGATGATGATGGAGTGAGGCACCCTGCCGTCTATTATGAACACCTTTTTGACTCCGCGGCGGATTGCCTCTATACAACAGTTGACCTTGGGAATCATACCGCCGGACAGTTTGCCCTGCTTGATAAGGCGCTGCGCTTCGCTGACGACAATGCGTGAGATGAGAGTGTTCTCGTCGTGCTCGTCGGCGAGCAGTCCCGCGGTGTCCGTCATATTTATGAAACTCTGAGCCTTTAGCATACCCGCGATACGCGCCGCGGCCGTGTCGGCGTTGATGTTGTAGACGTTGCCGTCCGCGTCGTACCCGACGGTGGATATGACGGGAATGTAACCTCCTTCGAGCAAATCCAGCACGGGCTGTACGTTGATGGATTCTATCTCACCCACATAACCGAGAGCGGGGTCGAGTTGTTTCGCGGAAATGAGCCCGCCGTCCGCTCCGCTGAGTCCCATAGCCTTGCCGCCGAGACTCTGAAGCAGATTGACCAGACTCTTGTTGACCTTGCCCGCCAGCACCATCTGCACGACGTCCGCGGTCTCTGCGTCGGTAACCCTGAGCCCGCCGACGAACTCCGTCTTCTTGCCTATTTTGCCGAGCATTTCGGTGATTTCCGGGCCGCCGCCGTGCACGAGCACCACCTTGACGCCGATAAGGGACAACAACACGAGGTCGCCCATAACGTCCTTTTTGAGGTTTTCGTCGGTCATAGCGCTGCCGCCGTATTTGACGAGCAGAATTTTTCCGCTGTACTCCTTGATGTAGGGCAACGCCTCTATGAGTATCTTGGCCCTTTCCATATTGTCTATCATAATCCCTCCGTTATAGCCGCAAGTACGCTCCGTTCCGAATTCAATCGGACGCCCGCGCGTCTCAGGTCCTGTAATCGCCGTTGATTTTGACGTAATCGTAACTCAGGTCGCACCCCCACGCAGAAGCGGAGAACGCACCGTCGCCCATTTTCACCGTTATCGTTATATCGTCCTCAAGCAGGATTTTCTTTGCGGTGTCCTCCGAAAACTCAACTGCCGCTCCGTCCTTGCAGACGACGATTTCGCCCGCCGCGGAGCGGAACGTGACGTCAACCTTGTCGGGGTCGAATTTCGCTTTGCTGTATCCGATTGCGCAAAGCACCCTGCCCCAGTTGGCGTCAGCACCGAACATTGCCGCTTTGACAAGCGAAGAACATATAACCGCTTTTGCGGCTTTTCTGGCGTCCGCAAGAGTGTCGGCGCCCTCGGTCACACATTCGAGAAGTTTGGTCGCCCCCTCGCCGTCGCCGGCAAGCATTCTGCACAAACGGACGTTTACTGTGTTCAAAGCGCACATAAAAGTCTCGAAATCGTCACCGTCTTCGGTTATCTCGGGATTGCCCGCTTCGCCGTTGGCAAGCACCAGCACCATATCGTTGGTGGAAGTGTCACCGTCCACGCTCAGCATATTGAACGTACTGCCGACGTCGCCTTTGAGCGCCTTTCTCAACATCGCGGACGAGATTGCCGCGTCGGTGGTGAGGAATACGAGCATAGTCGCCATATCGGGGTGAATCATACCCGAGCCCTTTGCTATACCGCCTATGACGCAGCGCTTGCCGCCGACATAGAACTGCACGGCAACCTGCTTGGACACGGTATCAGTGGTCATAATGGCTTCCGCCGCCGAAGAGCAGTCGGGCACCAGATTCGCGACGAGTTCCGGAATGCCGCGCTCGATAGGCGCCGGGTCAAGAGGCTGCCCGATAACGCCCGTGGAAGCGACGGCTACCGAAGTCGCGGGAATACCCAGCGCGGCACCGACCATTTGACAGGTCTTTTCGGCGACTTCCGCTCCGCCCGCGTTGCAGGTGTTGGCTATGCCGCTGTTGCAGATGACGGCGTGCATTTTGCCCTTGGCGATGTGCGCCCTGGTGACCTCGAGAGGCGCGCCTTTGACGCGGTTGCGGGTGTACACCGCCGCCGCCGTGCAGGGTGCGGCGCTGTATATCAACGCAAGGTCTTTCTTGGAGCGGTTGCGGCGTATTCCGCAATGCACGCCCGCCGCGAGGAATCC
>USGA01000034.1 GCA_900554085.1 uncultured Clostridia bacterium
CGACTACATCGGCGGCTACCGCTACTGTTCCTTTGACGAGATAACTCTCAGCAAACTTCGCATAGAGGTGCTGTCCTGCGAGAAGTTGTGGCAGATGAAGTCGGTGGAGGCGTACAACATTTCGGGCACCGATCCCGAGGACGACTTCCGCATAATGGGGTATGTGACGGTGGAGTCGGCGGTCGCGATGGGCGAGGAGCATAATGCCAATCTCGATGCGGCGACGCACCTCAATCTTATCGGCAACATCTACTTCACCTCGGTCTCCGACATAGTCTTTGACGACATAACCCTGAAAAGCGGCGAGAAAATGGACGGCGAAGAGGCGTTCGCGCTTGCCGTGGAAAAGATGCGCGAAGCCAATCCCGACGGCAAACTCATCGTCACCTTCCTCGGCAACAAGGATCTGACCGGCGACGGGCTGGGGATAGAGGACAGGCACAACGAGGCGATGGGCGAACATAAGGACAAGCTTATCGCGGGCATCGTCGCCGTCGTCAAAAAGTACAGTCTCGACGGAGTGTCCTTCGACTACGAGTATCCGCACAAACTCAAGTCCTACACCGTCTACGAGGAATTTCTCGCGGGTATGCGCGCCGCGGTGGACGCGCTGCCCGGCGATATCCTGCTCACAGCCGCCATATGCGACTGGCAGCTCACGCCCGTGATGTTCACCGTGAAGGACCTCGAGGTCTTCGACTTTGTCGAGGTCATGGCGTACGACTGTTTCGATAAGAGGGGAGACCATTCGACATTCTACACGGCGTGCTACGAGCAGCTGCGCAAATTCGAGAGAAAAGGCTTCGACCTTTCGCGGCTTGACCTCGGGCTGCCGTACTACTCCCGTCCCATCGACGGCGCGGCGTATTGGGGCAACTACTACGATGTGGCGGAGGAACTCTATCCCTTCGGGAATTCCTATGTGGAGGCGTACACCGACCTCTACGGGAACTCCTTCCCTCCGCTCCGCAACTACTACAACGGTCCGCAGCTCATCCGCGATAAGACGGCTTACGCCATAGACTGCGGCGCGGGCGGCGTGATGCTCTGGCACCTGGGCACGGACTCCACCGACCCGACCTATTCGCTGACTCAGCTCATCGCGAGGGTGAAGGCGTCGAGGTGACCCGACCCGCACAAAAGGAGCGAAAATGGATCTTTACGAATCCGGCGAGATGTATCTCGAGACCATACTAAGGCTCAAAAAGAGCGGCGAGCCCGTTCATTCCATAGATGTCGCGCGCTACGCGAGTTGGTCGTGATCCGCTGAACGTAGCCTAAAATGTAGCCTAAATCAAGTGTTATCAAACTTTTCGAGGTAGAAGAAAAGAGAGCCTCGTGCAGCTCTCTTTCCCTACTGTTTAGTAGCCTAACAGCCACTTTGACGATGGTGCGCGGGACGGGACTTGAACCCACATGAGCGTACTGCTCACTAGAACCTGAATCTAGCGCGTCTGCCAATTCCGCCACCCACGCACGTGGTTTGCTATGGCATTATATTCCATTATGGGCGCGGTGTCAAATATTTTGCCGCGTCGGAAACGGAAAATGGAAGAAAACGGCTTGAAATGAGCGCAGGAGAATGAATCTTGGCGGGAAAACCGTCGGGGCGAATTGCGCGGATACACGGGGCGCACGGCCGCGCGTGCGTTACGCGCGCGTTATGGCAGTATATTGTATTTTTTCGCGCCTACGGGGGCGGGCGCGCGAAAAAGTCGGGCAATTCGTTTGACAGGGGCGGGGTTTTCTGTTAAAGTAGTCTCCGAGCCGCTCGGAAGTGGTCTTTTAAGTGTGCTTCGCACCACCATAACGGCGAGACCGGGCAGAGGAGGTATAATATGTACGCAATCGTCAAATGCGGCGGCAAGCAGTACAAGGTCGAGAAAGATATGCTCGTCAAGGTCGAGAAAATCGACGCTGAAGTGGGCGCGAAAGTCGAACTCGAAGTCTTGCTGGTAGCCGACGATAAGGGCGGCGTGAAGGCGGGCGCAGACGCGGCGGCGGCGAAGGTCGAAGCAGTGGTCAATGCGCAGGGCAAGTTCCCCAAGGTTCTCGTCTTCCATTACAAGCCCAAGAAGCAAATCAGAAAGCGTCAAGGTCATCGTCAGCCGTACACCGAACTGAAGATAACCGCAATCAAAGGCTGATATGACTTCGGTCAGGTTTTTCCTGAAAGACGGCAAATACGTCGGGGTGACCTGTGAGGGTCACAGCGACTATGCCGAAGAAGGCAGCGACATTGTCTGCGCGGCGGTGAGTTCCGTGGTGCAGACGGCAGTCCTCGGGCTTATGTGCAAGGCGGGCATATCCGTCGAGTACGAAGTGGACGAGGAGGCGGCGCGCCTGTCGGCTATGCTCCCCGAAAAACTTACCGAGAGGCAAGCGCACGACGCGGACGTGATTCTCGCCACTGCCTGCCTCGGAGTGTCCGACCTGTACGAGCAGTACTCGGACTTCATCAATTTGGAGGTAAAGTGATATGTTTATAAAAATCCAATTGTTTGCGCACAAGAAAGGAACGGGTTCCTCTCACAACGGTCGCGAAAGCGCGGCCAAGAGGCTCGGTCCCAAGCGCGCCGACGGACAATTCGTCCTGGCGGGCAACATTCTCGTGCGTCAGCGCGGCACCAAATTCCACCCCGGCACCAACGTCGGTATCGGCAAGGACGACACGCTCTTTGCTACGGCGGACGGCGTGGTGAGGTTCGAGCGCAAGGGCAAGGATAAGAAACAAGTCTCCGTTTACGCGGACTGAACGGAAGCCGAGAGCAATCTCGGCTTTTTTGTTTTTATGGAACTTTACATCGAGAAAACTCCCACTTTCGACCTTGCCTCGACGCTCAACTGCGGGCAGGTTTTCAGGTTTCGCGAAGAGGGCGGGGAGACGACGCTTCACGCGGGCGCTCACCGTGCCGTTTTTCGCGACGAGGGGGAGGGGTATTCCGTGGCATGCGACGACGCCGGGTTTTTCAAAAAATATCTTGATTTTGACACAAATTATGATATAATACAGTTGAAAATGCAGGATAAAGGTCTTGTTTCGTCGGCAATCGACTTCGGCAAGGGGATACATATCCTGCGGCAGGACGCCGCCGAGACAATCTTTTCCTTCATCGTTTCGCAGAACAATCACATACCCAGAATAAAAGCCGTCATCGAGAGAATGTGCGACGGACTCGGAGAGGATATGGGCGGATACCGAGCCTTTCCGACGGCAAAAGCCGTTGCCGACGCGGGGGAGGATTACTTCGCGCGTATCGGTGCGGGATACCGCGCTCCCTATCTCGTTTCCGCGGCGAGGACGCTTCTGGAAAGCGATTTCGAGGAGTGGAAGAAATTGCCTACCGAGGAGTTGCGCGGGCGGCTTATGTCGCTGAAGGGCGTCGGGCGCAAGGTCGCGGACTGCGCGTTGTTGTTCGGCTTCGGTCGCAAGGACGTCTTTCCCGTGGACACCTGGATACTCAAGGTTTTTGCCGAAGAGTACGGCGGAATGAGCGCCGAAAAACTGGCGGTTGCGCTCGTGGAGCGTTACGGCGAGTATGCGGGGTATGTGCAGCAGTGGCTCTACTACTACAAAAGGGAGCAAAAAAATTCCGCCAAATTATAGACAAATCTATACTGTTATTATATAGTATAGACATAAAGAACCATTAAGAGATTGCGGTTTCGCCGCAAAAAAAGGAGAAAATTATGGCAGCAGCAAAGAAATATGTCGTTCTCGCCGATATCGAGAGCATCAGAGTTCCGTTTGCCGTGTTCGCAGCAGCCCTCGAGGAACTGTCGAATTTCGGTGAGGTCGCTGTGTGCAAATTCTACGGCTATTCCGCAAAACGCACCAAAGACTACGGCGAGTTCATTCAGGAGAACAGTTACGACGCGCTTTCCTCTCTCCCCAAGAAGAGAAAGGGTAAACTCGACCTCCGTCAGGTCATCGACGCGGCAAGACTGGCTCAGTATCCCAATGTCGACGGTTTCTTCCTGATGTACGGCAAGGGCGATATCACTCCGCTTATCTCTTATCTCAAGGGATACGGCAAAGACGTTATCGCCGGCGTTCTCGAGCCCGACAAGAACAGCGCTCTCTGCAACAAGGTCATCACCCTTGATATGAACGCTGCCATTCAGACCGTGCTTCCCAGCGGCTATAAGAAAGTCGTCCCCGGCGAAGTCGTCGAGAAGCCCAAGAGAGTTGCCGCGCCGAAGCCCGCTGCTCCCGCTGCTCCCGCACAGCCTGCCGCTCCCGCCGCAGCCGCCGCACCTGCCGGCAACAGCGCGGAAGACGCCCAGTTTGCTATGCTAATGGAACAGTTCAACAAGATTATTGCGGGGTCTGACGAATAACCCCCCGATGATGCAAACCGAATAAAAAATTCTTTTAGTGCACCATCGTTGGTGCACTAAAAACAATGTAGAGGTTTTTATGGCAAAAATCACAATCAACAAAGAGGCCTGCAAAGGTTGCGGACTTTGTGTGACGGTGTGCCCGAAGCAAATTCTCAGGGTGTCCGCCACTACGAGCAACAATCAGGGCTATTTCGTCGTCGAGGAAACCGACCCCGAAAAGTGCATCGGTTGCGCTTTCTGCGCCACTATGTGCCCCGACTGCGTTATTACGGTGGAGAGATAATATGGCGGAAAGAAAACTTATGAAAGGCAACGAAGCGATAGCCGAAGCCGCTGTGCGCGGCGGGTGCAGATTTTACGCCGGCTATCCCATCACCCCGCAGAACGAAATCCCAGAGTATATGAGTTGGAGACTGCCGCAGGTCGGCGGACACTTCATTCAGGCGGAGAGCGAAATCGCGGCTATCAATATGGTCTACGGGTCCGCAGGTGCGGGCGGCAGGGCTATGACCAGTTCTTCCAGCCCCGGCGTCAGCCTCAAGCAGGAAGGTATTTCCTATATCTGCGGCGCGGAACTGCCTTGCGTCATCATCAATATGGTGCGTTCGGGGCCCGGCCTCGGAGGAATTCAGCCTGCTCAGGGCGACTATTTCCAGGCGGTCAAAGGCGGCGGACACGGCGATTACAAGATGCTGGTCTACGGGCCTTGCTCCGTGCAGGAATGTGTGAATCTCGTGTACGACGCTTTCGATAAGGCGGAAAAATACCGCTTGCCCGTTATGATTCTCGGCGACGGTATGCTCGGTCAGATTATGGAAGCCGTCACGCTTCCCGAGATGAAAGACCCCGCGACGTTCCCCAAGAAGCCCTGGGCTACCACGGGCGAAGGTTTCGGCGCGTCTCGTCGCATCGTCAACTCTCTGTACATCGTTCCCGACGAACTCGAGGAGATGAACCACAAATTGCAGAAAGTTTACGACGATATGTGTGCGAACGAGACAATGTTCGAGGATTATCTCACCGACGACGCAGAAATCATCGTCACGGCGTACGGTACGGTTGCGCGTATCGCGAAGAGCGCGGTCGACCTGCTTCGCGCCAAAGGCGTCAAGGCGGGTCTGTTCCGTCCCATTACGCTTTATCCGTTCCCCAAGGACGCTCTTGCCGAACTCGCAGACAAAGAGACGGTCAAGAAGTTCGTCGCAGTCGAACTTTCTATGGGACAGTACGTCGAGGACGTCAAACTCGTCGTCGAAGGCAGAAAACCCGTGGAATTCTTCAACCGCACCGGCGGTAACGTTATGAGTCCCGAGGACATCGTGGACTTCGTGTGCAAGGAGGCGTAATATGGCAGTCGTATTCAAGAAAACCGAGATGCTCACCGACACTCCGTTGCATTATTGCCCGGGGTGCACTCACGGCATAGCCCACAGACTTGTTGCCGAGGCGCTCGAAGAACTCGGGCTCAAAGGCAAGGTCGTCGGTATAGCGCCCGTCGGATGCGCCGTGTTTGCGTACAAGTATTTCAATTGCGATATGCAGGAAGCCGCGCACGGCAGAGCCCCCGCGGTGGCTACGGGTATCAAACTCACCAATCCCGACAACATCGTCTTTGCTTATCAGGGAGACGGTGACCTCGCGTCCATCGGTATGGCGGAAATCGTCCACGCCGCGGCAAGAGGCGTCAATATCACCGTTATATTCATCAATAACGCCATTTACGGTATGACCGGCGGACAGATGGCGCCCACTACGTTGCTCGGACAGAAAGCGACCACTTGCCCCGCAGGGCGTGACGCCAAGGTCAACGGCAATCCCATTCGCGTCAGCGAAATGCTGGCGACTCTCGACGGGCCCAGTTTCATAGCGCGTTGCTCGCTCGCCGATGTCCCCAACATCAAGAAGGCTAAGAAGGCCATTCTGCAGGCGTTCCGGAATCAGATTGACGGCAAAGGCTTCTCGTTCGTCGAGTTGCTGTCCACTTGCCCCACCAACTGGCATATGTCGCCCGTCAAGGCGCTCGATTACGTCAAGAACGAGATGACCGCGCAGTATCCTCTCGGCGTGTTCAAGGAGGTCAAGTAGTATGGAAAAGGTCATAGTTGCAGGTTTCGGCGGACAGGGTGTGTTGTCGCTCGGGCAAATGCTCGCCTATGCCGCGATGTATGAAAATATGGCTGCCACGTGGTTGCCTTCCTACGGCCCCGAGATGCGCGGAGGCACCGCGAACTGTTCCGTCGTCATAGACGAGAAAGAGGTCGCTTCTCCCATAATCGCCGTTCCCGATTGCCTTATCGCGATGAACACTCCCAGTCTTTTCAAATTCCAGGACAAGGTGAAGGAAGGCGGTCTCGTCATCATAAACAGTTCGCTCATTTCCGAAAAGTGCAACCGCGACGACGTCAGGACGTATTACGTCGAGGCGAACAAAATCGCGCACGAAGTGGGCAACGACAAGGCCTCAAACCTTGTTGTGCTCGGAGCGTACGTCAAACTGTCGGGAATATTCCCCAAGCAGGTTATGATGGACACCATCGCGAAAGTGTTTGCGGCAAAGCCGCAGTTCATTCCTTCCAATCAGGCGTGCTTCGAAGCGGGGTACGAACTCTTCTGAGTCGTCGGAAGACAATTGCAAACCGAAGCGGCG
>USGA01000035.1 GCA_900554085.1 uncultured Clostridia bacterium
GCAAAGTCGATGGTGATAATGTTGCCCACGCTGGAGGCCATCTGGTCCATCAGGCCGCAGGGCTTGCCGAAGTAGACGTTTTCGGCGTACTGGGAGGCACGCGCCTTGAAAACGGGGTTCAGTTTCCCGTCGTTGTAATAGACGTTGAGTATCTCGGCAATGACCAGTTCGAACGAACTGGACGAAGAAACGCCGCTTCCCTTGGGAACGTTGGAGTTCATACAGGCGGTGAATCCGCCTATACCCGCTCCCGCTCTTCTGTAGAAGTCGAGCACTCCCTTTATGAGCGCGGTGGAGGTGCCGAGTTCCGCCGCCCTGAACTCTATGTCGTTGACGTCAATGCGCATTGCGGGGTAATCCTCGGACTTGACCTCGATTATTCCGCCCGCGCGGGGAGAAACGGCGGCAAGCGTATCCACGCTGATAGCGGCGGCAAGCACTTTGCCCGCGTTGTGGTCGGTGTGATTGCCGACTATTTCGATTCTGCCGGGAGAGGAGAAAAAGTCCGCGTTGTCACTGCCGAAAAGTTGCCTGTGCTGTTTGCGAAGAACATCGTATCTGCACACGTTCTTGTCTGCGTCCGCGCCGTATAAAGCCGCGAGTGCGTCTGTCGAAAAGTTTTTGCCGTCAAAAGCCGCACAACCTGTTGCCATTGCCGCAATCTCCGTATATAATTAAAGATACATTTTTGATAATACCACAGCACCCTTGCGTTTGCAAGAAAAATGCGGTTGCTCGGAGGTTCCCTTTTATGTCCGCGCGCAAATCCTATGAGGAAATTGCAAGAAACAACGTCGCCGCTCTCGTCGCGTATGCCGAAAAGTATCTCGAACTCGACGGCGCAGACTCCGTTTACGTCGAAAATTCGCTTCTCGACCTCCTCGGACTGACCGAGCCCGCCGATATCCGCCCCGAAGCGGACGAAGTGGGAAAGGATTTCTATCAGCCTCTTTCCGCTCTTTCCGAATATGCGGTGCGGAAAAAGTTGTGCGCCGAAGCCGACAGACTGCTTTTCGAGACAAAAATTATGGGTCTGCTCACTCCTCTGCCCTCCGTCGTCATCGAAAAATTCGACAACATAGCCGCCTACGAAGGTTCTATGGAAGCGGCAAAGTGGCTGGGCAAACTGTCCGAAAACTGCGGTTACATCCGCCGTCCCGACATCGACAGGAACATCAAGTGGACCTATGAGAATCCCCGCGGCGACATCGTCGTGACAATCAACCTCGCCAAACCCGAAAAAACTCCCGAGGAAGTGCGCCGCGCCAAAGAGGCGAAAACAGGATATCCCAAATGCCTGCTCTGCGCCGAAAACGTCGGCTTTGCCGGCAATGCCGCACACCCCGCGCGCCAGACTCTCCGCACTATTCCTTTCGAACTCGACGGAGAAAACTGGTTTATGCAGTTCTCGCCGTACGTTTATTTCGAAGAACACGTCATCGCAATCTCGCAGGTGCACCGTCCTATGTGCGTGAGCGCGGCGACATTCCGCCGTATGCTGGACTTCGTCGACCTCTTCCCCGATTATTTCATCGGTTCCAACGCCGCATTGCCCATAGTCGGCGGCTCCATTCTCGCGCACGACCACTATCAGGGAGGCAAAAAGGTGCTGCCCATTTTCAGGAGCGGCGCGCGCAAACACTTCCTTATGCGCAACTTCGCGGACGTCAACGTGGCGATTGCCGACTGGTATAACTCCGTCGTGCGTCTCGAGAGCAAAAACCGCGCTCAACTGCTCGAGGCAGCCGAACGTTTCCGCGCCGCCTGGGAGCAGTATTCCGACGACAGCGTGGGCATAATCGCAATCGAAACCTCCGCGGACGGCACCGTTGTGCCTCATAACGCGGTTACCCCGATAGCCTGCATAAACGACGACGGACTTTACCGCATAGACCTCATTCTGCGCAACAACCGCACGGACGAGGAACACCCCTTCGGCATATTCCACCCCGCCAAGGAACTGCACAACATCAAGCAGGAAGCAATCGGCATCATCGAGGTGCAGGGACTGTTCATTCTGCCCGGCAGACTGCAGCGCGAATGCGAGGGAATAAAGGACCTGCTCACCGGCAAAACGCCTCTCGATTTCAAGGCTCTTGCAGACGAGGCTCACCCGTTGCACAAACACCTCGGAATGATAGCGCAACTGGCTTCCGACAACGGTACTTCCCTCTCCGAGGACAAAGCCGCCGACGTCATCACCGACTACATCAACGAAGCCTGCGAGAAGATTCTCGACACCACCGCGGTGTTCAAGAATACCGAGGACGGACAGAACGCCTTCGAGCGTTTCATTCGTTCGGTCACCGATTGAGAAGCGTCAGCGACGTTTAGCACATTGACTTAACGCGCACTTTAACGTCAGAATCCGACGGTTGAATTGCGCCTTTTGTTAAGGGAGGGGGAAATGGCACTAATCGAGGCGCGTGGCGTCAGCCACACCTACAACGGTGCAAACAACGTGCTCGACGGCGTGGATTTGACCGTAGAGCGCGGAGAATTTGTGACCGTGCTCGGCGCTTCGGGCAGCGGAAAGACAACACTGATTTCCATTCTCGGCGGGATAGAACGTCCTTCGTCAGGCAGCGTATTCTTAGACGGCGCGGAGATTACGCGTATGAAAGAACGTCAACTCGCCGTGTTGCGCCGCACAAAACTCGGATTTGTCTTTCAGTTTTTCAACCTCGCGCCTTACCTCACCGCCGAACAAAACATTCTGGTGCCCGTCTATCTTGCGGGCAAAAAAAAGAAATCCGTCCTTTCCCGACTGGATTACCTTGTGGATTTTATGGGAATCTCCCACCGCCGCGACGCTCTTCCCGCAGAAATGTCGGGCGGCGAACAACAACGCACCGCAATAGCCCGCGCGCTCATTTACGAGCCGGAAATACTGTTCCTCGACGAACCGACAGGCAACCTCGACAGCAAGAACGCAGAAGAGGTTATGCGATTGCTTTCGACGGTCAATTCCGAATTCGGCACCACGATTATTCAGGTTACTCACAGCGAAAGCAACGCCCTTTACGGCGGGCGCATAATTCGCATTTCCGACGGCAAAATCGTCGCGGACGAAAGGACGGAGCACCCCGCGGGCGACCCGTTGCCCGCCGACGACGCGGCGGCTTCCTCCGCAGGTGCGGTCAATCCCTAGAGGCGCGCGATGTCCGTCATTCTCATGCACACTCTGAAAAGCATGGGCAAACGCCCCGTCCAGACCGCGATTATCGTCGTGTCGGTCGTCATTACGGCGGCGTGTATCGTGCTTATGCTGGCAATGCCCGACATTTTCTTCGACTGCTATGTGCTGATAAGCGGCAGGATCTACGGCAACGCCCAATATTATTTCGAGGTCGTCATCGGAGACGGCACAAAGGATTATCACGACATTTTCCCCGTTCTGGACCGCGCTTTCGGCGACGAATGGTACGCCGTAATCGACTACGGCGAAGTGGCGGCAAAGACGGAATCGTTCAACCTTATGTGCGAAATCTACATCGCCGACGACCTCGACAGGTTCAATTCGCTCAACGACGCCGTGCCCTGCGCCGCTTTGCCCGAAGAGGAATTGCCGGAGGGCTACGCGCCCGTGTGCGTGTCCGAATTTTTCACGGAAAAATCGGGCTTGTCGCTCGGCGACACATTCTCCGTCGTGCCCGTCGGCAACGCGGTGGTCGCCGCCGTTATGCCCGACAGCGGACATTATTTCTCGCACCCCTACCCCAAACTCGCCGTTCAGCGGGGACTCGACACCGTCCTCGCGCCCACTTTCAGCGTGCGCGTGACCACACCCGTGGACCGCGACACCGCTTTGCGCACGGCGGACGAAATCGCCGCGGCGCGAACACGACGATGTCGGCTCGTACGCCGAGGACTTCGCCGAGGCGCGCACCGCGGAAAATATGCCGGCGGTGCTTGTGGCGGGCATACTCATCATCGTAACCATGGTCGTGCTCCTGCGCCTGTCGTGCACCTCCGTCGTGCGAGCGCGCTCCGAGGAACTGGTGCGTTTCAAGGCGGCGGGCGCAACGCCCGCGCAATGTATGGCGATACTGCTCGGCGAAACGACGGTTTACACTCTCGTCGGCGGGCTGGTCGGGCTGGGCTTCGGCAAATTGCTGATAGACCGTCTGACCTCGGGCTTCCGCATTGCCGGCGCGTTTTCTTTCGACGCCGAACCGTGGACATACGCCGTGGCGTTCCTGCTCGCCTTTGCGGTCGGCATTTCGACTGCCGCCGCCGCGTCCGCCTCTTTCGCTTCGCGGTCGGCGACGCGTCTGCTCACCGAAAAGGACAAGCCCGTGAGGGCGGCGCACCCTGCCGTCCCCGCCGTTTTTGCCGCGGCGACGGTGGCGTTCGGCGTCGCGCCCGTCTTCTCCGACGGCGAAGAAATCTATGCATTCATGGTGCTCTTTTTGTGCTGCGCCTGCCTCTTCACCGCCACGGTCATGCCCTACGCCGTGCGTTTCCTTTGCTTCCTGCACGGCAAAATACGCGGTACGGGCACATCCTACATCGCCGCGCAGAACGCCACGGCGGCGCCGTTCGCGGCGCGCACGGCGACCGCCCTCGCCCTGCTCATTTCCTTCGTTTTCACGGCAAGTATGCTGATTGATGTCGTCAAGGTTCTCTCGTCGCCCGCGCAAAAACGCTTCGAGTTCGACATCGTCGTGGTGGACGACAACATACAGACGAAAGCCGACGCGGACGAAGCGTTCGTAAAGTATTCCGCAATGGACGGCGTGGACACCGTGTATGTCACCACAAAAAAGATAATCCGTTTCATCGACGACCACCCCGACACCAATTTCCACTCCACCCTGATTATCGGACTGCGCAACGGCGACGACCTGCGGAGATTCTGTAAAGGCACGGACGACGACACCGTGCGGCGCTTCGACGACGAAAGCACGGATTTCCCCGTGGTAATCAACTACTACATCGCCGACGAGCTGGGACTTTCCGTAGGCGACACCTACATTCTCGCCAACGCCGACATAAGTCCGCGGGAGTTGACGGTGGTGGGCATAGACTATACGGCGTCCAACTTCGATATGTACATCTACACGCGCTTCGATGTGTGCAACACATTCTCGCCGCAGGCGCCCATCGTCTACATAGACGCGGCGGGCGCGACGACGGCAGATTTCGCGCAGTACGCCGACGGCAACACCGTGCTTGTCTTCGACGGCGACAATTACAATATGGAATCCACCACTTTCTCGATGGACGGATTACTGTCGTCTTTCGGAGCAATAATCTATGTCGCCGCCGCAATGGGGCTGGTAAACCTCATCGCCGTTTCGTCCTCCGAGAGAAAACGCGAACGCGAACTGTTCCGTCTTGCGGGCTTTGCGCCCTCGGACAGCGCGCGCTTCCACCTTGCCGAAGCGCTGTCGTCGATATTGCTCGGCGGCGTGGCGGGCACGGTGTACGCGCTTGCGATAACCTCAGTCCTGGAACCCTTCTCGCGCGTGCTGGGCAAATATGTCGCGGGCTATGTCTCCGCAGTCTCCCTTGTGCCCGTGGCGCTCGCCGCCTGCGCCCTCGTGTTGCTGTGCCAGACGACATTCAACCTCGCTCCCCTCGCTCTCGCCGCCGTCCGACGCAAACGCAACGCCGCGCGGACGCGCAGAAGAAAGGCGGCAACAAATTGACGGCGGCTCTTGTTTTTGCAAAAAACGGAGCGTATAATATTGCTGAACAAAAACAAACTTTATAAGAGGTGTTTTTATGAGCGCTAAAACCAAATCCACAACTGTCAACGCCAAAAGCGATTACGTGCTTGCGGCAATAGCATTCTGCGTGGTGGGCGTGTTGTTCTGCTATTCGCAGTCCTCCATCACCATTACGCTTTCGATGCTCGCAATCGGCACCGTCCTCACAGTGCTCGGTCTGCTCGAACTCATCAACAAGAACTTTATCGTCGGCGCAATCGAAGCGGCTATCGGTATCGTGCTTATCGTGCTTGCCTGCGTGCAACCCAATGCGTCCCTCATTCTGCTCGGAGTTGCGGCGATATTGTTCGGTCTGTTCGTGCTGTTCGTGAACATCAAGTCCATAAAAGGCGTATACGGCGTGTTCGTCATTCTCATCTGCCTCTTCGCCCTTACCGTCGGCGCACTGTTCATAGCGGCTTACTTCGAATCCACGGCCGAAATATTCATCGCCCTCGGCGCAATCAGCATTGCGGTCGGCGTGGTGCTTATCGTTCGCAGACTGTTCTACGCAATCAAGCGCAAGGACTGACACCCGAAACCCAATCTACAGCAAGCCCCGTCCGAATTACGGACGGGGTTTTTGTTTTGACAATCCGCAAACGGAAACTCGGTCTTTTCACGGCGCTTGGTTTGCGGTATAATTTCAATGACAACGGCGGACCGGGCTTTCTCTCCGCCGAAAGGAGAAAACTATGCTTGGAACTTTCACCTATTGTAATCCCACGAAACTTTACTTCGGAAAAGGCTCGCTCGACTCTCTCGAGGGCGAACTCAGGCGCTACGGCAAGACGGTTATGCTCGTCTACGGCGGCGGCTCCGTGAAGAAAAACGGCATCTACGACAAAGTCATCGCACTGCTCGAAAAATGCGGCAAAACCGTGGTGGAGGACGCAGGCGTTATGCCCAATCCCACAGTCGAAAAACTGTACGAAGGGTGCGAAATAGCCCGCAAAAACAACGTGGACCTCATTCTCGCCGTCGGCGGCGGCTCGGTGTGCGATTACTCCAAAGCCGTATCCGCGTCCGCTTACTGCAAAGAGGACCCGTGGGACAAGTACTTCATACGTTTCGAGGAACCAGACGCAGACACGAAAATAATTCCCGTGGGG
>USGA01000036.1 GCA_900554085.1 uncultured Clostridia bacterium
CTCAAAGGCTCACGCGCGGCGCCGTTTCGGGTATTCTACCACACATATATTGTGGCAGGCAACCGTTTGAACATATTAAAGCGGGCGCCGCAGGTTCTTAAGGAAAGCGCGGAAGAGCGCCCGCGCAACCGCCCGCGCGACGAAAAACCGGTATCGAGACTGGTTCTGCACGCAATGAACCGCCACACCGTGTATTTGCGCTGCCTCCTAATTAAAAGCCGCCACGCAAAACTGCGCGGCGGCAAATACGTAACTGGCAATGAGTGTGGATATCAGTCTCCCGATTCAATACGTCGGTAAAGAATCTTCAGCAAATCCGCCGTTGCGTACACGTCCGCCATAGCACGGTGGGCGTTTGCGTGATAGATTCCGAAATGTTTTGTCAGTTCTTCGAGCGAAAAACGGTGAACTTCGCCGATGTAACGGCGGGCAAGCAACAAAGTGTCGCAGGTTTCGTTGTCGAACAAATAGCCTTCCTTGTCCGCATATTTGCGAAGCAGAGGGAAATCGTAGCCGTCCATGTTGTGTCCGACCAGAACGGCTCCGCGAGTGAACTTGTAAAAGTCGGGCAACACGTCGATTATCGAAGGCTTCCCTTCCACCATC
The DNA here is from genome assembly GCA_900554085.1 of uncultured Clostridia bacterium. Lineage (GTDB taxonomy): Bacteria > Bacillota > Clostridia > Christensenellales > CAG-917 > Limadaptatus. Next base: position 607 of record USGA01000036.1, read on the forward strand.
GAATCCGTGATACTCGTAATGGACGTTATCTTTGCGGGAATGGGAATCCCCGGGTCAAGCAGACTGCCGAAAGTTTCGGTGGGCACTCCGTCGACGATTTTGAGCGCGGCGAGTTCTATGGGCACGGCAGACATATTTGCGTCCGTTGCCTCGAAGTCGAACACCACGAATGTTTTTCCCAGCAAACCGCGCGGAACGGTATCTTCTCCCCTCTTTTTCTCTCCGTCGTCCTCGGCATACGCTATGAGCGAACTCTTTAGTACTTCGGGAGCAACGTACGCTTCGGGCTTTATACAGCGGTATTTCGAAGGCACGGGACGCGTGTTGACCACTTTCAGGGAATCGTAATCGATTTCGCAACGGAAGACGGCGTTTACGGCAACGCTGATTGCGCCCGTGTGAGCGGAAAGTCCCGCTTTGCCGAGACAAACCACGGTGTCGCCGTTCTGAATCTTTTCGAGGTCGGGAACCTTTGCCGGCGTCGGAAAGCACACGCATTCCATAAGTCCCGTGGTATCGTCGAGGGAAAAACGCACCATTTGCAGCATTTCTGGCTGTTTTTTCGGAGCCGAGGGGTCGAATTTCTTGTTGCGGTATTCCCTGACCGACAAACCCGACACCTTACCGCAGACGACCGCCATTTCCGAGGGCGCGGTGAGGTCGGCTATATAGCCGGGTTTCTGACGTATGCCGCCGATATTGCCGCGTTCGTAAATCTTTTCTTTGACGGTAATGTCCACGAGACGCGCGGAAAAACCCGAAAAAACCGCGGTTTCGACCTTGTCTTCTTCCTCGGAACCTTTTTCGGGCATACCCGTGCGGTGAACGGCAACGAAAGACGGCGGATTGAAGGAATAATAAAGCCATTCGGAAAGATGTTCGGGCAACGAGCCTGCTTCGAGAAAATCCGCGGTCGGCGTATCGAAATACAAATCGACCTTGATACCGTCCGACTCGACTTTTACTTTCACGGTGTCGTCGCCGAGGTATCTGTACACCATTCTGTTCTTCTCGTTGAAGAAAGCGTATATCCTCGTGCGCACCGTTTCTTCGTCGGCGTAAGTGCGTATGTACTGCACTTCGGAATCGATTCCCTTGAACATCGCGGCAACGGTGTCGGCGACTTTTTTGCGTTGTTCGTCGTGAAAGTTCTTGGCCTCGCCCGCCTCTATCATAAAACGGACGACAAGTTTCCGCGCCGCCTTCTGATAGGTCGCGGAATGGAATTTCAACATAGGGAAAGCCCCTTGCGATGCAGTCCTGAACTCGTCGTCGAATTTAACTCTCATACACACCCGACGCCCTCAAGAGGGCTGAAGTATTCTCGAAAACGGCGAAAACTATTATACTTTAAGTCTTTTTCGAGAGTAGTTCGGTGACATAATCGTCAACCAACATCATAAAATGCGGCATAAGCAACTCACTGCTTACCGTCTCGTATATCTCGCCGTCTCTGAGAATTACGGATTTCGTTTTGCCTCCCGCAACCCCGAGGTCGGCGTCCTTCCCCTCGCCTATGCCGTTGAGAGGACACCCCATAACCGCTATCTTCAAAGGAACTTTGACGCTTGCGGTAGCCTTTTCGACGGCGGCGGCAAGCGCAGCGACGTCAATTTCCGTGCGGGCGCAGGTAGGACAAGCCACCACGTCTACGCAATCGCTTTTGAGCCCCAGACAGCGCAGCAGCGTTTTGCCCGCATACACCTCTTCCACGGGAGGTGCGGCAAGCGAAATTCTCACCGTGTCGCCTATGCCCTCCGACAACAAGATTCCGAGCGCGGCGGAAGATTTCACAAGCCCCGTTCGCAAAGTGCCCGCCTCGGTAACTCCGAGGTGGAGGGGATAATCCGCAGCGGCGGCTATTTTTCTGTTCGCCTCGACCATTGTGCGGACGTCGGAAGCCTTTATCGCAACCACTATGTCTTTAAGCCCGCAACTTTCGAAAAGTTCCGCACTGTCGAGCGCGCTCTTCACAAGGGCGTCGCATTCCTCCATTCCCGCAAAAGCGGGGTCGAGCGAACCGCCGTTCACCCCTACCCTGACCGGCACGCCCTCGCCCGCCATTCTGCGGGCAAGTTCTTTGAGTTCTTCGCGGTCGTGCATATTGCCGGGATTCATTCTTATTTTTTTCGCGCCGTTGTCGAGTGCAAGGTGAGCAAGGCGACAACTGTAATGTATATCCGCAATAAGCGGAAGTCCCGTCCTGCGGGCAATTTTTCCGAAAGCCGTCGCGGAATCCTCGTCGGGAACGGCAAGACGTATGAGGTCGCACCCCGCTTCGCGCAGGGTCTCTATCTGTCGGACGCTCCCCTCGACGTCGACAGTCTTGCTGTTCAGCATAGACTGTACGGTTACGGGCGCGCCGCCTCCTATTGCGACTTTGCCTACGTATACGCGCCTGGAAAGGCGCCTTTCAACCTTTTCTGCGGTCGTATTCATTTCTTTCTCGCCTCGGCCTTGTATTCGTCCGATTTCTTTTTCATCTCCGCGGCGTGCGGCAATGCGTGCGACGAATAATCCGCTCCGCCGATAAGGCGCGCTATTTCCGGCAAACTGTCCTCAAGCAAAGTGATATGCGTCAGGGTCTTGCCGCCTTCGACGCCTTTTTCTATGAGGTAATGCCTGTCCGCCATTGCCGCAAGCGCAGGCATATGCGTTACGGCTATAACCTGGCGCCTCAGCGATATATTGCACATTTTTTCGGCGACGACTGCGGAAATGCGCCCCGAAATACCGGTGTCGATTTCGTCGAACACCATAGTGCCTATGTTGTCGATTCCCGCGACTATGTTCTTCATAGCCAACATAAAGCGCGACATTTCGCCGCCGGATATAATCTTTGCAAGAGGCTTGAGCGGCTCGCCGACATTGGGAGAAATGAGAAATTCCACGTTGTCGCCGCCGCTTTCGTTCACCGCTTCGGGAGTGAAATCGGAAAGAATTTTCACTTCGAAAGTCGTACCCGCCATTCCCAGGTCTTTCAATTCGCGCATAATGTCGCTCTCGAACTTCCGCGCACATTCCGCGCGCAACGAAGAAAGAGTTTTTGCGGAATCCGAGAGTTTGTCTCCCGCCGCGCGAATGAGTTTCTGCAGTTCGCCTACGCGCTCCGAAGCGTTTTCAAGCACGTCTTTTTCTTCACGCGCCTTTTCGAGAAAATCTATCGCCGCCTCGACGCTTCCGCCGTACTTGCGCTTGAGCGCACGGACGCGCTCCAACCTTTCCTCCACGCGTTCCGCCGCGCCCGCGTCGAAATCGCTTTCTTCCACAAGGTCGGCAAGAGTGTCGGCTATGTCGGCGATTTCCGTCTTCGCGCTGTCCAGCCTGTCCGCAACCGCCGAAAACCGCTCGTCGTAAGACGATACGGGAATAAGGCTCGCCGCCGCGGATTTCAATTCTCCCGCAACGGACGCGCCGCCTCTTCCTTCGAGGATCCCGCGCGCCGTGTCAAGCGCCGAAATTATTTTTTCGGAGTTGCGTATTTTGGCACGCTTTTCGAGCAATTCGTCTTCCTCGCCCTCTTTGAGTTCGGCTTTTTCGAGTTCTTCGATTTGAAAACGCAGTATATCGAGTTTCCGCTCCCGTTCGTCTTCATCGCCGAAACGGGCAAATTCGTCTTTGAGAGCACGGTATCGCGCGTAATTTTCAGCCACCGACTGCTTTGCCGCAATCACTCTTTCTCCGCCGAGCGCGTCCAGCATTCCGAGATGATTCGACGGCTTGACCAGAGACTGGTGCTCGTGCTGTCCGTGTATGTCGACCAGCAATTCGGTGAGCCCCTTTAGGACGGAAAGCGTGGAAATCCTGCCGTTTATGCGGCACTCGTTCTTCCCGTCGACGCTCATCTTACGACGGATGACGAGAGTGTCTTCGGCTTCGATTCCGAACTCGTCGAGATAAGCGGAAATCTGAGGAGTTACGTAATCCGAAAAGGCCGCCTCGACGGAAGCACTGTCCGAGCCGTAACGTATGAGTGATTTGTCCGCCCGCTCGCCCAGCACGAAATTGAGGGAATCTATGATAATGGACTTGCCCGCGCCCGTTTCGCCGCTGAGGATATTCAGCCCCGCACCGAGAGGCAGGTCCAGCGCTTCGATAAGCGCGATATTTCTGACGGAAAGCCACTCAATCATCTGCGGAGAATCTCCTCGAGCCTGTCGGCGACGCGGTCTGCCGCCGCTATGTCCTCAACGGCGACAAAAATGGTGTTGTCCCCGGCTATGACGCCGAGAATGCAATCCATATTCAATCTGTCGATAAGTTCTGCCGCCGCCTGCGCCGCCCCCGTCTCCGTCTTGACTACGACGAGGTTTTCGGCAACGCGTATGGAAACGACGGTGTTTTTGAAAACGTTGATAAAACGGTCGGAAGAATTGTCCTTGGGAGTCGACACGAGATAGCGGTAACCTTTGCCGTTTTCGGCGGGCACCTTGACGAGGTTCATATCCTTTATATCGCGCGAAACCGTGGCTTGCGTGACCGCAAACCCGTCCGAACGCAACATTTCGACCAGTTGCTCCTGAGTGCCGACGGAATGTTTCCCGATTATATCCAGAATCTTGAGTTGCCTTGCGCTTCTTCCCATAATCCCTCCTACGCGGTGGTACCCCACCTGTTCATCTTGCTGAGCAATTTCTCGTAAAACCTGTTTTCTCCGACTTTGACGAAATGCGCGTAAACGTCGGCCTTTCTGACCGCAATGACGGAAGACGCGCGCAAAACGCCTTCTTCCTTGCCGTCGACAACCAGTCTGGCGCCGTCCTCGGAGGAAAGTTTCAGAATTATTTCCGACTTTCCCGACGCAACCACGGGGCGGGAATGAAGAGTGTGCGGGCAAACCGGGTTGACCACCAACGCGTCGACTTCGGGCGCCACAACGGGACCGCCCGCCGACAGCGAATACGCAGTGGACCCCGTAGGGGTCGCAACTATCACGCCGTCGCTTCTGTAGCAGTCGGCAAACTGACCGTCAACCACCAGACTGACGGAAACGGGACGGCTGCCGTCGCTCTTGAGGACAACGTCGTTGAGAGCGAGGAAATTCCCGCAGGCGGAACGGCACTCGATGAGCATACGCGCCTCGGTTGCGGCGTGCAAAAGCGCGTCGGCGACCGCCTCGGGCGCGGCGTCCGTCTCGAATTGCGTAAGAAAGCCGAGATTGCCGAGGTTTATCCCCAGCACGGGAACTCCTTGACGCGCGGCGCGGACCGCGGCGGTCAGCATAGTGCCGTCGCCGCCGAAGACCAGCATACGCTCCGTCTCAGTGGGAATGGGAAGATTGCCCTGAATTTCGTGAATCACGAAATCGCCGCACGAAGACAGCGCGTCAAGAATGCGCTTCCGTGCGGGATGCTCCGAAAGTGTTGATTTTGTATATGCCGCAATAACCATAATCCGACGAAAATTATACATTGTGCGCGCGCGGTTTTCAAGCGATTTATAAAATTATGCACAAATTATGCAAAAACGCAAATTTTGCATAATTTGTATAAACGCAGGCAGTTTTTTAGCGAATATGCAGAATCAATGTTTTTTATGCGAAGTTATGCAATTGAAGACGTGTTTTTGACGGGAGTCAGAAGCAGAAGATATTCCACGTTCTTGTCTTCGAAAAGTCTTGGGATTTCGGTGCTGCCCGTCACGGCAAACCCGCTTCGCACGGCCGCCGCGGAAACAAGGTCGAGCGCCGAGCGTGAAAGCCGTTCGTTTTTGACTATCCCGCGCTTGTCGAGGGCTGCCCGCCCCAGTTCAAACTGCGGTTTGACGAGCAACACGGCTTTGCCGTTTTCACGGAGAATCCTGCGAACGGAATCCAGAATCAGCGTTACGGAAATGAAACTCACGTCGGCGCAGACGAAATCCTTTTCGGGAATCGGAGGTAAATCACGGGCGTTTGCGCGCATAAATTCCACTTTGCCGCTGTCCAGTATGCGTTTGTCCAGCGCACACTCCCCCACGTCGACGGCAAGCACGGAGCGCGCGCCTTTCCTGAGAAGCAAATCGGTGAAACCGCCGTTGGAACAGCCTATATCGGCGCAGTCGGCACCGCACACGTCCAGCGAAAAGTCGTCG
>USGA01000037.1 GCA_900554085.1 uncultured Clostridia bacterium
GCACGTAGTAGTCGCCTTCTTCGGTGTCCACGCGCACCCATTTTGAGTTGGGAACAATGGAATTCAGCCGCTCTTCGGCAGGGTAGCGGACGAACATCTCGTCAAGTTGCGGTTTGACGGCGAGGAAAAAATTCGTGCCGTCGTACGTTACGCCTTCCTCCAGCACCGAACGCACGTTGACGTCCGTGGTTTCCGCGGAGTTTCCCGCAGTTCTGCTGGTGTTTCGGGGGCGCGGTATGTCTTCGTTCTGACGTCTTTCGCTGGCGTAATCGTTCGCTTGCGGCGCGTCGTGTCGTTGGGAGTTCTGTTTTTCGCCGTTCCGCTCGCTTTCTGTGAACGTCGCGGCGGAAGAGGAATGTTCCGAATCCGCATAACGTGCGGGACGTTGCGTCTCCCGTGGCTTAGCGGGGGCGGCAGGTGCGGAGGCTTGCGCTTTTGCCTTTTTGTAGGCTTCGACACGGCGCTCCACAGCCAGTCTGTCCACTTTTTCACCCGTTCCGCCCGTAAGTGTTGCGGAGGCGGTAGAAAGCAGACAATTTATGTCGGATAGAGCGAGAAGACGTGTTTCAAACGTTTTTTTGTTACGTTTAAGTTCGATTTCGGCTATTTCGTCTCCGATAAGCCAGAGTTTGCTGTCGGCATCTGCCGCGCAACCGCCGCACTCGCCTTTGACTTTTCCCACCCCGTCGAAAGTGCCCGACAATTTCACAAGTGCCGTCGCTCCGCCGCCGCTCAAGACTACCGTTACCTTTCTGAATGACATAACAACCTCACGAATGAATTTATGCCGTGCGCGTGCGCAATAGAACGTCGCTAGTGCGTGTGTGCGTTTGCGCGGAGTTTTGTCTTGGCCGCCTTTGGAGTTGCGTTCGTGCGGGTTTTCGGAAGCGGGTCGTTGCGCTGCCGAAACGCTTTATCAAATTAAATCGGTAAAGTGCATCGAAACGCTTTACAACTTTAGCGCGTTGATGTAAAATCGCACTATCGAACGCAGTCGGAGGAGTTAATGCTCAAACTGTTTGAAGTGCTGTCACGCATATCGAGCGAAGATGATTGCCGAGCGCTCTTCGAGGACCTCTGCACCTATGCCGAAATAGAGAAAATGGAGCAGAGGCTGGAGTGTGCCCAGATGTTGCTCGACGGCGAGACCTATAACCGCATCATAGAGAAAACGGACATTTCTTCTGCCACTCTCAGCAGGGTGTCGAGGTGTATACGTCACGGCAGCGGCGGTTACAGCCGCGTTTTACAGGGGCTCAGGGAGGACGACAAAGATGTTGATTGACACCCGCACCCTCCCCAAGGACGAGCAGACCTATCTCGAACTTCGCGGCCTTTACGAGGCGGCGGGGTATTCTCCCTACAAAATGCGCCGCTTCGAGGAATATTCCCTTTATCTGGACAACCGCAATTTCCTGGGCGGCGGGTCGGTGCTGACGTTTCAGGGACTGGGCGGGAAATTGCTTGCCCTCAAGCCCGACGTGACCCTCGGAATCGCGAAGAACGCCCGTTTGGACGGCGACAAGCCCGTCAAGGTTTATTACCGCGAAAGCGTTTACCGTGCGGACCGCGGCGGCGCCGAATTCAAGGAAATCAACCAAATGGGGCTGGAGTATATGGGCAAGGGCGACGGCGGAGAAGACCCCGCAATATGCGAACTCGCATTGCGTTCCCTTGCCGCCATAGACGAAAAATTCGTCTTTGCAGTGTCTCATATGGGACTTGTGTCTGCGCTCATAGAAAGTGCGGGCGTGGCGACTTCGGCGGGAAAAAAGGCCGTTATGGATTGCATACGCGCCAAAAACGCTCACGATATAGCGGAGGCAGGCGGGATAAGCGCGGAGGCGGCGGAAAGGCTGGCGTCGGCTCTCGTCAGGGGCGACACACAATTCCCGTCCGCACTCGCAAGGGTCGGAAAGGTCGCGGACAACGACGCGGCAAAGCAGGCCGTAAAGGAACTCGAGGCGCTTTACGACAGATTGTCCGCCACAAAATACGGCGGCAACGTCAGGTTGGATTTCAGTATTCTGAACGCCGTGGATTATTACAACGGGATAATATTCCAGGGGTTTGTGGAACGTGTTCCCAAAGCCATACTTTCCGGCGGCAGATACGACGGGCTTCTGGCAAAACGCGGCGAGGGTTACGAGGCTATGGGTTTCGCTCTTTACCTCGACGAACTCAATGCCTGTTATCCCACGGTGCAGGAGGTGGCGAAATGACGGTGAGTATCGCGCTGCCCAAAGGCAGGCTCGGCAGCAAGGTTTACAAACTGCTCGAAAAGTGCGGATACACCGCACGCGAAAGCATAGACGACAGCCGCAAACTCGTTTTCGAGAACGAGGAGCGCGGTGTGCGCTATTTTTTGGTCAAGCCCTCCGACGTCGCGATTTACGTGGAATACGGCGCTGCGGACCTCGGCGTGGTGGGCAAGGACATTCTGAGCGAAAGCGGGGCCGACGTTTACGAACTTCTCGACCTCGGTTTCGGCAAGTGTCGTATGTGCGTTGCCGCCAAAGAGGATTACAAAGAGGATTCCTCGCGACCCGTGGTCGTGGCGACCAAGTTTCCGAACGTCGCCCGCGAATATTATTCCTCGACCGGAAGGGATATCGAGGTCATTAAACTCAGCGGTTCGATAGAACTCGCGCCGCTGCTCGGAATGTCGGACGTTATTGTCGACATCGTGGAGACGGGCACAACCCTCCGTGAAAACCGTCTCGAGGTCAAAGAGGAGATTTTCCCGATAAGCGCGCGGCTTATCGCAAACAAAGCCGCCTATAAGTTCAAGGAAAAGGAAATCCGGGAAATTGCCGACAAACTGGCGGAGGCGACGTTATGATAAGAATAATCGACGGAACGAGCGGCGAAGAAAATTATCTCAACAGGGAAATCGACGATTACGGCGAGTACGAAGGCGCGGTAAAAGAAATCATCGCCTCCGTGAGAAAAGACGGCGACAAGGCGCTTTACGCTTTCGCCGGAAAATTCGACGGTGTGGAACTCGATTCTCTCGAGGTCCCCGCGGAAGAACTCAGAGACGCCGCGGATAAAGTTGCGCCCGAATATGCCGCAATGCTCAGACGCGCGGCGGAGAATATACGCGAATTCCATAGACTGCAACTGCGCGACGGCTTTACTCTCGAGCGCGCGGACGGAACTGTTCTCGGGCAGAGAATAAGTCCCGTCGAGCGTGCGGGAATATACGTTCCCGGCGGCACGGCAAGTTATCCCAGCACCGTGCTGATGAACGCAATACCCGCTGCGGTGGCGGGCGTGAAGGAGATAGTTATGGTCACGCCTCCCGACAAGTCGGGCGGGATAAAGAAAGAGGTTTTGGCGGCGGCGGCGATAGCGGGCGTTACGCGAGTGTTCAAAATCGGCGGTGCGGGCGCAATAGCCGCGCTTGCGTTCGGAACGGAAAGCGTACCGCGCGTGGACAAGATAACCGGACCGGGCAACATATACGTGGCGCTTGCGAAAAAACTCGTGTTCGGTGCCGTCGGCGTGGATATGATTGCGGGCCCGAGCGAGATTCTCATCGTTGCCGATTCCACCGCCGACGCGGACGTTGTCGCGGCGGATATGCTTTCGCAGGCGGAGCACGACAGGCTTGCCTCCGCGGTGCTTGTCACCGACGACGAGACGCTTGCGCGCAAAGTGGCGGAGAGCGTGGAAAGGCAACTCGAAAATCTGCCCCGTCGCGAAATAGCGCGGGCGGCAATAGACAACTGCGGCAAGATAATAGTCGTGGACAGCATAGAGCGCGCCGTCGAAGTGAGCAACCGCATTGCGCCCGAACACCTCGAACTGTGCGTCGAAAATCCCGACGAACTGTTCGCGAAAGTGACCTGTGCGGGGTCGGTTTTCCTCGGACACAACACTCCCGAGGCCGCGGGAGATTACTATGCGGGCGCAAATCACACCTTGCCGACGGGCGGCAGCGCAAGATTTTCTTCCGCATTGTCCGTGGACGATTTCGTGAGGAAAACCCAGTTTATCAAGTACAGCGGCGAGGGCATTGACGCCGCAATAAACGATATAGTTATGTTCGCGGAGAGCGAAGGGCTTTCGGCACACGCGCGCTCCGCCGCAAGGAGAAGAAAATGAGCAGATTCCTTTCTTCCGCCTACAGGGATATGGAGGCGTACGTGCCGGGCGAACAGCCTCGTGACAGGCGTTACGTCAAACTTAACACCAACGAATCTCCCTTCCCTCCCTCTCCCGCGGTGGTTGCCGCTTACGACGCGGAGAAGGGCAACGTCAACCTGTATTCCGACCCCACCGCGAAAGCGTTGACGGAGGCGGCGGCGGAAGTGTACGGGAGAGAGAGCAGGCGGCTGGGCGGCGGCGACATAACTCCGGATATGGTGATAGCGGGCAACGGCTCGGACGAAATACTCGCCTTCTGCGTTCTGGCGTTTTTCAGGGACGTGGGCGCGGCTTTTCCGCGCATAGGTTACGGATTCTATCCCGTGTTCTGCAATCTCTTCGGAGTTCCTTTCGACGAGATTCCTATGATAGGTGAGTATGAGGTTGATTCGCACGCGCTCGCGGCGTCTTCCCGCAACGTAATGATTGCCAATCCCAACGCGCAAACGGGTGTTTATCTGCCACTTTCGGATATTGAAGCCATTGTTTCTGCCAACAAAAACAGGATAGTGCTTGTTGACGAAGCGTACTGCGATTTCGGCGGAGAGAGCGCCGTGTCGCTCCTGGAGCGTTACGACAATCTCATAGTGGTGACCACGCTCTCAAAGTCCCGTCAACTTGCGGGAGGACGGATAGGTCTGGCGTTTTCTTCCCGCGAAATCGTCTGCGACCTCAACAAAATCAGATACAGTTTCAATCCGTACAATCTCGACCGCGCGGCGATTGCCGCAGGTGCGGCGGCTCTTCTCGACGGGGAGTATTTCGACCGCACGCGAAATGCGGTTGCGGCGGAGCGCGAGAGACTGAAGGAACGTCTGTCCTCGCTCGGTTTTGCAGTGTCGCCCTCTCTTGCGAATTTCGTTCTGGCGCGTCGCGAGGGCATATCGGGCGAAGAACTCTACAAACAACTCAAAGCGCGCGGCGTGCTGGTGCGATACCTCGGCGGCGACCTTTCCGATTATGTGCGGATAACCGTGGGAAGCGCCGACGAATGCGACGTGTTGATTGAGGCGGTCAAGGAAATCATCAAGGAGAAAAATATATGAGGAAAGCGCAAATTATGAGAAAAACCGCAGAGACGGACATTTCCCTCGGGCTGACGCTGGACGGAAAGGGAACCTATTCGGTGAGTTCGGGCAGCGGGTTTTTCGACCATATGCTCGAGCAACTTGCGAAGCACGGCGGTTTTGACCTCGAGGTGAATTGCAAGGGCGATACTGCGGTGGATATGCACCATTCCGTCGAGGATACGGGAATCTGCCTCGGCGAGGCGGTCTCAAAGGCTCTCGGCGACAAGCGCGGTATACGTCGTTACGGCGACGTCATACTGCCTATGGACGAGGCTCTCGTGCTTTGCGCAATCGACCTCAGCGGCAGGTGCCACCTCAATTTCGACGTTACTTTCCCCGACGAATACAAGGTGGGCGACCTCGACACCGAACTCGTCAAGGAATTCTTCGAGGCGTTCGCGCGTGCTGCAGCCTGCACTCTGCATATCAAGAAACTTTACGGCGAGAACGTTCATCACATAGTAGAATGCGTGTTCAAGGCGTTTGCGAGAGCGCTCGGCGAAGCGTGCTCGGTGGACGAAAAACGCGCGGGAGTGCTGCCCAGCACAAAGGGGACTCTCTGATGATAGCGGTTGTCGATTACGGCGTAGGCAATCTGTTTTCGCTGACCTGTTCGTTGTCGGCGGTGGGGGCGGAAGCGGTCGTCACCTCCGATGCGGACGAAATCGCGTGCGCCGACGGCGTGATACTTCCCGGCGTGGGCGCTTTCGGCGACGCTTGCGGAAAACTCCGTTCTTCGGGGCTTGAGTCCGTCGTCAAGGACGTTGCCGCTTCGGGCAGACCTTTGCTCGGAATATGTCTCGGTATGCAGATGTTGTTCGAGCGCAGTCTGGAGTACGGCGTACACGACGGGCTGGGATTGCTGCGCGGCGAGGTTGTGCCTTTCCGCCTGCCTCCCGAATACAAAATTCCGCATATGGGCTGGAATTCCCTGCGGTTCGTCAAGGACAGCCCCTTGCTCCGTTACGTCAGGGAAGGGGAGTACGTTTATTACGTTCACTCATATTACGCTTCCGAATGCGAAGACAGCATAGCGGCAGCGAGCGAGTACGGCGGAATCACCGTCCCCGGGCTCGTCGGCGGGGACAACGTGTTCGGCACCCAGTTCCACCCCGAAAAGAGCGGCTCCGTCGGGCTGAACATCCTCCGTGCGTTCAACGAACTCTGCGCGCCGAGGTAACGCGATAGGGATTATAATCTGAAAGGTACGTTATGAAAATTTTTCCCGCAGTGGACATTCGCGGCGGAAAAGCCGTCAGGCTTACGCAGGGCGATTACGATAAAATGACGGTGTACGGCGACGACCCGTACTCCGTGGCGTGCGGTTTCAGGGAAACGGGCGCCGAATGCGTTCACGCCGTTGACCTCGACGGTGCGCTGTCGGGCAAACCCGAAAACGCCGCGATAATTTCCCGCATTGCCTCCCTCGGGCTGGAAC
>USGA01000038.1 GCA_900554085.1 uncultured Clostridia bacterium
CCGCCATACCCATTCCGATTGCAGCGGACGTCGCGCCTCGGAACACCTTTTTCGCCGCCGCTTCGTCGAACACTATGCAACCGTTTTCGGACGGCAGAGGCATTGCCGCCGAATAGCGCAAAGAGGGATACACGGCGGGAAGCAGGAAATCGGGAATCGCCAGCACCGTGGTGCCCGCCCCCGAACGCATTGCCGCCTCGCCGTGAAGTGCCAGCACTTCCGCCGCACTCTCGGCGGCGAACCTCGGCGCGCCGACGAAACCGGCGCTCCCGCCTACAATCACGCACCTGCCGAAATCGCCTTTGTTACCCTCTTCGGTCCTGAAAGGCAACGAAAACTGCAGACTTTGCAGATTATTCTCAATCAAGCCTTTTACGCCGTCCATTCGTTTCGTAAAACCTCGCTTCCGTTATTTGCCATCGCCCGCAAGTCTTCGGACCGTGCGTCTTTTCTCCTCGCGTTTCCTCGGCAAGACGCTTCCCGCGCTCAAAAATCATCGCCCGCGAGATTGCGCGCAATCTCGTCCAGGACTCCGTCTATCATTCCCCTCTCGAATCCGTTGCGGTACAGGTGCGCCCCGACTTTGCCGAGGTCCTTCCGCTCCGTGATTCTCTTTGCGGCGACATATTTGCGCGCCGCATTCAGCGCCTTTTCGCGCTCGTCCTCGTCCGATATTCCGTCGTCTATAGCGGCACGGGCGATTTCGGCGCTCACACCTTTTTCGAAGACAAGTTTGTATTCCACTTTCTTGCGCCCGATTTTCGCTCCGTAGTATTCCGCAAAGTCGCGCGCATACCTTTCGTCGTCGATGTAGCGGTAGCCCTTTGCGCGAGCGAGGGCGTCTTCCACTTCGCTTTTACGGTAACCTTTTTTGTACAGTTTGTCGCGCACTTCCTTTTCGGAGCGCGGCGCAACGGAAAGATATTTTACCGCGGCGTCGAACGCGGAAATCGCGGGTTTTTTGCCCGTTTCTTTCGCGGCGGAGTTATTCCCGCCCGCCTTGTCAGCGCTTTTTACGTCCTTCTCCGTCATATCAGTATCGAAGCGATAACAATCCTCAGCGTTGTTTTCCGCTATCTAAGCGCATTTTTTTTGTTTTTGGCGGTCAATATGCCCGCCCCTGCCGAATTGAGCCTCGCGACCTGCACTCGGCGTCTCAATGCGTCTGAACCGCTGTTTTGACAAAAAAACGCCGCCGCGGCAAGCGGCGGCGCAGTCTTTACTTGACCCTGTACACCCAACCGAATTCGTCGGGATAACGCTCGGTCTGAATGCCCGTGATTCTGTCATACAGCCATTCGGTGATTTTGCCCATCTTGCCGCCGTTGATTTCCATAATGAGGTCGTTGTAGGCGATTGTGCCGACGGGAGAAATGACCGCCGCGGTACCCGAACCGAACGCCTCGTCGAGTTTGCCGTTCTTGTATGCGTCGACGACCTCGGCGATTTCGATATGACGTTCTTCCACCTTGTAACCGTGCTTGCGGAGCACCTGCAAGGCGCTGTCGCGGGTTATGCCTCTGAGAATGGAGCCGTCCAGCATAGGCGTGACGACCGTGCCGTCGATGACGAAGAACATATTCATCGCGCCGACTTCTTCGACATATTTCTTTTCCGCTCCGTCCAACCACAGCACCTGGTCGTAACCCTTTTCCTTGGCGCGCTCGCCCGCAAGGAGACTGCAGGCGTAGTTACCCATACATTTTGCTTCGCCCGTGCCGCCTTTGGAAGCGCGTGTGAGTTCGGACTCCACGATGAGTTTGGTGGGTTCGAGACCGTTTGCATAATAACTTCCAACAGGCGAAAGAATTATGCAAAGCAGGAATTTCTTGCTGGGATGAACACCGAGGAAAGGCTCGGTTCCGAACATAAACGGACGAATGTAAAGCGAAGTTCCGGGAAGTGTGGGAATCCATTCTTCTTCGAGTTTGACCAGTTCCACGAGAGCGTTGAGAACGACGTCGATGTCAAACTGAGGCATACAAAGCCTTTCCGCGCTTCTGTTCATTCTGACGAAATTGTCGCGGGGACGGAACATAGTGACTTCGCCTTTGGCATTCTTATAGGCTTTCAGACCTTCGAAAATTCCCTGTCCGTAGTGGAGAGAACAGCACGCGGGATTGAGCGCGAAATTGTCGAAAGGCACGATTTCGGGCTCCGCCCAACCGCTTGCGGCGTCATACTCCATAGTGAGCATATAGTCGGTAAAAAACTTGCCGAACCCGAGTTTGCTGAAATCGGGTTTTTGCTTTCTGGCTTTCACGGGTGTGATTTTCATTACAGACTCCTTAAACGCGTAACGCGATAGTTTCGTTTTGATTATTTTACTCCCGCGCGCCGAAAGGGGCAAGCGTTTTTTGGTTTTGACGGAACGTTTTTGAAACAACCCGACAATTTGCACAATGCCACGGTACAGCCCTTAATTACCGCCCAAAAGCACATATCACACGATACGTGTTCAAAACGGCGAAATAATTGTTGTTTTTGCCTTAATCCTTGCGCCTACGAAACCACTAACCTATCAATTGATACACGAATCGTGTATGCAGTGTTTTTACAGGTAGCAAAAACAGTACACGTTAGGTGTCTTTATAAAGAACGACGCGCCGTAGCGCTCTTTAAAGATGCCGAAAACAAACCGAAATGGAAAAGTGCGTCAGAAAGCCGCCGCTTCGTCTGAGGGCAAATAAAGGCTTCCTGCGGCGACGGGCGCAACCTCGCCCGCGCACGCCTCACCGAGCGCGCATACGAATTTTTCGGTCAAATCCTCTTTGACCGCATAGGTCGCTTCGACGGCGTCGGAGTATACAACCTCCCTTTTTACGCCGCCGACACGTGTCAGCGCGGAGTCAATACGGGAAAAGTTTGAATAATCGGCGCGTACGGAATACAATTCGCAACGCACCATCGTCACGACGCCCGCCTTTTCGATTGCTTGCGCCACGCTTTCGGTGTACGCGGACACCAGCCCGCCCGCTCCGAGTTTTATTCCGCCGAAATACCTTGTCACGACGACGGCAACGTTCGACAAACTTTTTTTCTTCAGGACCTCGAGCATCGGCTGCCCCGCCGTCCCTCCGGGCTCGCCGTCGTCGGAAAATCGGACCGACGGGCACTCCACCCCCGCCGTGTAAGCGTAACAATTGTGGGTGGCGTCGGGAAAACGCTTTTTGATTGCGCGCACGAAATCTTCCGCCTCGTCGGCGGTTTCCGCCCGCGACACACTGGCGATAAAAACCGACTTGCGGATTTCGATTTCGCTTTCTACGTTTGCCTTTACGGTTTTGTATTCCGAATTTGCCATATACTCTGTTAAGATTCGCCCCGCACCGTAGCACAGACGTTTTTGTTCCTGCAACTATAATCTCATACACCGCTTTTTGTCCACGGCAAATCGGTGAAGTTGCCATTCAGCCACCGCGCTCCGCCGCCGACGCAAGCGCGCTTCCCACGACGCAATGTAAGTATTATAACCTTTTTGCAACGCGCTTTCAACGGGTTTAGGCTGTCCGACAACCAATTTGCCCGCGAATAAACGGATTCGGCGCGCAACCGTCTGTTGCGAAAGGCTTTTGCAACCCGCAGTCGCTTGAAAATGCCGTAAAAACGGTGCGATATTGAAGTTGCGCCGCGGACGGAAATACCCCCTCGACGACATCACCATAGGGTTGCAAAAATGAAAAAAGCGGAAAACCTCACGCCGAGCCGGCAAATCCGCCTCCGCCGCCGACCGCGGGTGCCAGCCCGAGCGTATTGCCCGCAAAGACCACTCCCCCTTGCCTTACCGTGGAAAACCTTTTTATAATCGCCATTGTTCAACTCTCATATGTACAGCAAACGAAACAAGGGCGATTTCAATACACTCTATGTAAAAGCCCGCGCAAAGGGTGCCGAGAATATAAAAAAACCGACGACAGAAGCCGTCGGTTTGTATGTCGCTACCGATATGCCGTCCTCGCCGTTACTCGGCAATGACCTTGAAGAAGTTCTTTTTGCCTTTCTGAAGCGTGAACCCGTTGACCGCCTGACTGTCGGAAACCGTTGCGCCGATATCCGACACCTTGACGCCGTCCACGCTTATACCGCCGCCCTGAATGAGACGACGGGCCTCGCTCTTGGAAGGCACTTTGGCGACAGCCACGAGAATATCCACGACGGAACGCATATCCGCGGGAATGGTGGCGGAAGGCATATTTTCGGAATCACCCGAGAAAGCCGCGCGCGCCTTTGCGAGCGCGTCGTCCGCGATTTCCTTCCCGTGCACCATAGAAGTGAGTTCGTAGGCAAGTTTTTCCTTTGCGACGTTCATTCGTTCGTCGCGGTATCTGGTCAGTTCCTCTATCTCTTCGAGTGGGAGGAAAGTGAGATAACGGAACACCGTCGCCACGTCCTCGTCGGCTATGTTGCGCCAGTACTGGAAGAAATCGTACGGAGAGGTCTTTGCCGCGTCGAGCCAGACGGCGCCTTTTGCGGTTTTGCCCATTTTGATACCCTCGGAAGTGGTGAGCAAACCGAAAGTTATGGCGAACGCCGCCTTTCCTTCCTTACGCCTGATGAGGTCCGCTCCCGCGAGAATGTTCGACCACTGGTCGTCGCCGCCGCACTGGAGAATACAACCGTATTTGCGGTTGAGCACGAGAAAATCGTATGCCTGCATAAGCATATAGTTGAACTCGAGGAAAGTGAGCCCTTTCTCCATACGCGCCTTGTAGCACTCCGCCGTCAGCATTTTGTTGACGGAGAAGCAGGAGCCTATCTCGCGCAGGAAGTCGATGTAATTGAGGTCGAGCAACCAATCCGCGTTGTCCACTATGATTGCGCCGTTTTCACCCTCGAAGTCGATGAACCGCGCCATTTGCTTCTTGAAGCATTCGACATTGTGCGCGACGGTCTCACGCGTCATAACGCTTCTCAAATCGGTGCGTCCCGAGGGGTCTCCTATCATACCCGTGCCGCCGCCGACGAGAATAATGGGACGGTGACCCGCCTGCTGAAGACGTCTGGCCACGATGAGTTGCATAAAATGTCCCACGTGCAGACTGTCTGCGGTGGGGTCGAAACCGATGTAAAAAGACTGAGAACCGCTGTCGAGCAGTTGCTTGAGTTCGTCCTCGTAGACCGTCTGTCTGACAAGTCCGCGTTCTCTCAGTTGGTCGATGATGTTGGTTGACATTTGTCTCTCCTTTAAGCGGTGCGCCCGTCCTGCGATGCGGAGCCTGCCACGCCCGAGCACTAGACGCGCAAAACGCTTCGCAGCATACGGGGCACTCCGCCCACCCTCTTCGGGCTATAGTCAAAGCGCACAGTTAAGCGCGCTTTGAAAAAAGGTTATTGAATCTGACTGTGATTATTCGCGGCCTTTGCCGCAGTCGGTTATTCCTCGGCGAATTCGTCCTTGCCCACTCCGCAAAGGGGGCAAACGTAATCCTCGGGCAGGTCTTCCCATTTGGTGCCCGCGGCGATACCGCTTTCGGGCTCACCGAGTTCTTCGTCGTAAACGTATCCGCAAACCTGGCAAACGTATTTCATTGTTATCTCCTTGATTGTCGTTGCTCAGCGGACAATGTCCGTCTGGGCGTAGTATTTGAGGTTCTTGAGGCACTCTTCGGCTTCCGCGCGGGTCGCCTTGTCGGGACCGATGTAGGTGTTGAGGTTGCGCACGAGTTTGTAGTGATATGCGCCGTCCTCACCCTCGACGGAGAAAGCGCCGACGAGCACGTGTTTCTTGAAGCGTTTGATTGCCGCAAGGCAGTATTCCCTTCTGCGGTAATTTTCGCTGGCGTACAGCATCGCGCCCTTGTTGGAATACAGCGTGAAGAACGCTTCTTCGCCCTGCGTGCCGACAACGTACTGACCGTAAATCGCAGCGGCGATATCGGGCTTGGCGGAAAGGGGCGCGCGCGGGGCTTTGGGCTTGGAAAGAATGGGTGCCGAAGGAGGCATAACCTTTTTCACAACGGGAGGAGGAGGCACGGGCAGATAGGTTTTCTGCACATACACGGGTGCCTTGCCGGGGAAATAACATCCCTCGAGGGGGTCGTAATAATAACCCGCAAACTCACCCTCGTAGTTGCTCCAGTCGCCCTGGCGTTCGTCCACGGGACGGCTGTTGGCGGCAATGGGATTCTCGGGGTCGAGCACGAAAACCTTTTCGTCGGAATAAGTCTCGGGAGCGCGGTTTCTCCTGAGGGCTTCCTCCTGCGCCTCGGGAGTCACGCGGCGACGCCTGACGTATCCTTCGGGTATATACAGGGCTTCGTCGGCGGAAACCGCGGGCTGAGCGGCACGGGCGGGCTCTGCACCTGCTTGAGCGGCGGGAGCGGAATCTGCCTGCTTTACGACTGCGGGCGTCTTATCGCGGTGACGCTTGCCGTACACCGCCGCCACGATGAGCGTGATGACCGCGAAAACGAGCACGACAGCAAGCACGATGAAGAACACCAGTTGCACCGTGGTAAGGTTCTCGAAAAAAGACATAATGCGTACCCTCACACTTTTGGAAGTCGGGCGGACGTACACTAACCCCCACCCTTATTCGTTGCCATTGTAACACATACGCGCGCACATAGCAACATTTTTTTATTTCCGCGTCAGGCAAAGGCAAACACCGTGCACAACACCGCCCCGACCGCCGCGACCGAGCACAGC
>USGA01000039.1 GCA_900554085.1 uncultured Clostridia bacterium
GTTACGACGGAATAAACATCACGAAAATCAAGAAATCCGACCTGCGCCGTTCGCTGGGCATAGTTCTTCAGGACACCAACCTGTTCACCGGGTCCATAATGGACAATATCCGCTACGGCAAACTCGACGCCACGGACGAGGAATGTATCGCCGCCGCAACCCTGGCGGGCGCACACGATTTCATCACGCGTTTGCCCGAGGGTTACAACACAATGCTGACGGGTGACGGCTCCAACCTCTCGCAGGGACAGAAACAGTTGCTGTCCATTGCCCGCGCGGCCGTTGCGGACCCGCCCGTCCTCATACTCGACGAAGCGACGTCCTCCATCGACACCCGCACGGAATACCTCGTGCAACGCGGTATGGACAGACTTATGGAAGGCAGAACGGTTTTCGTCATCGCGCACCGTCTGTCCACGATACAGAACTCCGACGCCATTATGGTGCTCGACCACGGCAGAATCATCGAGCGAGGCTCCCACGACGAACTCATCGCCAAGAAAGGACAGTACTACCAACTGTACACGGGTGCGTTCGAACTGGAGTGATTGCTCCGCGAAAAAGAAACGCCGGGAATGTCCCGAAAACGGAAAACCGCCTGAACGGCGGTTTTTCTTTGCAATTGAAGCACTTTAATATGCGGTACGGTCAAATACCGCATCTGTCAGCCGAACACGAACGTCGTCACGCTCTTCCTTTCGAGAGGCAGGCTGCCTTCGAAAACGAAAGTGCTTTCCGCCCAGTTCTTTTCCTTCGTCGTGGTGGTGACCCGCACCGTCGTGCCCGCGAATTCTTCCAGGCCGTCAAACCTGAGATTCTTGGCGAGGCTGTCGTTGACTACCACTACGACCACCCTGCCGTCGGGCTTTTTGAACACTGCCACATCCAGCCCTGCCCAACCCAACGGGTCGGAAGTTCCGCAATCCACGCGCACATCGCCCTCGTCGACGAAACGGGTTATCTGCCCGAATGTATAGTAGCGCTTGAGCACCCATATATCCTCGTCGCGTTCGTCCTCTTCGTCCCAATAGACAAGACCGTCGTTGTAGCCTCCCACAGCCACCGACAGCCACCAACTCCATTCCGTGGCGTCAATCATCGTAAGGTCGCGAAGCACCGTCTTGGCAAGGAATATGCCGCTTTTTATGGTGTCGAATTCCCCTTCCTTCAGTTCGCAGAATTCGGTTGCGGTGACATTGAGGTCAGGGTAATTTTCGTCCATAAACTCCGCGAACTTCTCCCTGACGCTCCTCGACGTCTCCGCGTGATAGGTGTGCACGGAAATTTCCCCGAGGCTGTCGAAATAGCCGTACTTGCTCATCGCGGCAAGATAATCCGAAATGTCCTCCTGATTGCGGTGGAACTCGTAGCACCCGGACTCGAAAGCGTCCAGTCTGAAATCGGTGCCGTGTTCGGCGTTGAACTCGTTCAGCGCGTCCCAGAAAACCGCATAAAAAGCCGCCAGCACCTCCGCGTCGTAATGACACCCCTCCTGGGAAGCGCCTTTCCCGCCCCACTTCCATTGCGGTTCGTTGGCGGGGCTTATGTACACCGCGGGCACCACGGGCAGGTCCTTGAGATGTTTTTCGTAAAGCGCGTTGACCGTTATGAGAAGATATGCCGAAAACTCCTCGTAAAATTCGGGCTTCAGGTTGTTCTGATATTCCTCTTTGCCGATACACAGACCCGACTCCGTCATAAGATAGTGCGGCGAATTGGCAAAGAACACGACCTTCGTTATGTTGCCCTTGGACAGCGCCTCGGCAAACAGCCTTTGCACGGCAACGTCCCTGCCTTCGAAGTCGTAGTTGCTCTCGTCGAAAAAGTCCGACGGCTTGGAGTAGTTTTCCGCCACGAAGAAACTCTCCGCGCGTCTGTTGACGTCGAATTCCTCGTCGTTGTAAGGCCACACCCCGTCCAGCGCCGCGTCTGCCGAGCCTCCTCCTATGTTGTAACGGAATATGTTGAGCGCAAGCCCGCTGTCGCCGTAAAGCATTTCCATTGCACGGCCAGCGGCGTCCTCGTTGCCCTCTTTGCCCAGACTCTGATAAATCCAAGCCGACGACGCCCCGAAGCCCGACACGGTCTGCATCTCGGCGTCGAGGTCGACGACCGCCTTGAGCGGCGCGAAAGCGTATATGGAATAGGCGGAAATCGCCACCGCCGCGAGAAATGCGACAACGGTCAGTACCACCGTCGTTATACGTAACGCTTCCCTTACCTTCGGTTTCGCGAAAAATTCGCGGACCTTGCCGCAAAAAACGCTCCACTTCTCCCTTAAAGCCATTTTCCCCCTCCGAAAAACGTCTACGGCAACATTTTAATATTTCGCAACAGCGGATTCAAGAGTCGACGGAAAAATATTGCGCCGCGGCGTGCCGCTCCCTCCCCTCGACTTGTACCCGACCGCGCCATTCGGATTGAACCCGCGGTTGCAAAAAACGTCATTCGCAACAACAGGCAAGAAAAACGCCCGCGGACTGCAACATACTCCCGTATGTCGCTGCCGACGGGCGACTAATTCGATTCGGCGTCACGAAGGACTGCGTGATTTTAGTTGTAGCCGTTGGGATTCATCTCCTGCCAACGCCAACTGTCCTCGCACATTTCCTTAAGTCCGTACTTGCACTTGAACCCCATTTCCTTTTCGGCGAGAGTGGGGTCGGCGTAACATTCGGCGATGTCGCCGGCACGGCGGCCTGTTATGACGTAGGGTATCTTTTTACCGCTGGCTTCCTCGAAGGCTTTTACGATGTCGAGGACGCTGTAGCCCGTACCCGTGCCGAGGTTGTAGGTGACGAGACCGGGGTTTTCGGCAAGTTTCGCGACGGCTTGCGAATGTGCGTGAGCAAGGTCGAGCACGTGAATGTAATCACGAACGCCGGTGCCGTCGTGAGTGGGATAATCGTTGCCGAACACGCGGAGTTTCTCGAGTTTGCCGATTGCAACCTGCGTGATGTACGGCATAAGGTTGTTGGGTATACCGTTGGGGTCCTCGCCTATTCTGCCGCTCTTGTGCGCGCCGATGGGGTTGAAGTAACGCAGCAACGCGATGTTGAGCGACTTGTCGGCGGCATAAACGTCGCGGAGCATATCCTCTATCATAAGTTTGGTTCTGCCGTAAGGATTGGTGACGGAAAGCGGAAAGTCCTCCTTGATGGGCACGGTCTTGGGTTGCCCGTAAACGGTCGCGGAGGACGAGAACACGAAGTTCTTCACGCCGTGCTCGCGCATTACGAGCAAGAGGTTCATAGTGTTGATGAGGTTGTTCCTGAAATACTCGAGGGGTTTCTCGCAGGATTCGCCCACCGCCTTGAGCCCCGCGAAGTGAATCACGGCGTCGATTTTTTCCTTGGCGAAAATGTCGCGCACCTTTTCGAGGTCGCACAGGTCGTATTCGTAGAACTTAACGTCTCTGCCGCACAGTTCGCGTATACGCTTCACCGCCTCGGGCTTGCTGTTGCAAAGGTTGTCGGCGATAATGGGGTCGTACCCGTTTTCCACAAGGTCTATGACGGTATGCGAGCCGATATATCCCGCGCCGCCTGTAACCAGAACGCTCATTTTATACCTCCTTTTTTGACGCAAAAAGTATTGTTTCGGTTTTATGTCATTTCCGACGCGCCGCCTCGGCAGCCGACAGAACGACTTTTTTCATTTCGCCCGCGAGTGCCTCCATACGGCTCACGAGTTTGAACTGCGTGCGCGCCCTTACAAGATTATGCTCGGGGTATGCCGTCCTGAAATAGACGTCCCCGTCGAGATAATCCGTGAGGAAACGCATTCCGCACTCGAAGGTCATCAGCCGTGCCGCCGCGGGCATAAGAGCAATTTCGTTTTCCGTCACGCTGTCCCCCGCTCCGTCGAGATAACCCTCGGAAAAAGCGCGGAACAGATTCATATCGAAGTCCACCAGAGAAAGGTCCTTTTCGTCCTCTTTCGCAGTCGAGCAACCCGCGCGCACTCCGTCGCCGAAGTCGAAAAGCATACTGCCCGACATAACCGTGTCAAGGTCTATCACACACACCGCCCTCTTGGTGTCGACGTCTATCAGAACGTTGTTGAGTTTGGTGTCGTTGTGCGTCACGCGCGTGGGCAGACTGCCCTCTGCAAGCCCCTTCACGAGCACGTCGCACCCGTCCTTGCGGGCAAGCACGAACGCGATTTCGTCTGCGGCGCCGTCCTTTCTGCCCGACGCATTGCGCTCCAGCGCGCTCTCGAAGGCGGCGAACCTGCTCACCGTGTCGTGAAAATGAGGTATTACTTCGAAAAGTCCTTTGGCGTCGAAGCCGTCAAGGTTTTGCATAAACTTCCCGAACGCCCTGCCCGCGTCGCGGAACATCTCCGCGTCGTCGGCGACGAGATAAGCGTCCGTATTTTCGATGAACTGCGTGGCACGCCACACATCGCCGTTTTCGTCGGTAAGATACGGTTGCCCGTCCGACGTAGGTATGAGTCGCAGACATTCCCTCTCGGGGTCGCCCCCTTCGCGGAGCACCGCCGCACGCATATACTCCGTGACGGCTATCATATTGCGCATAAGCCCCGCCCTGTCGGGAAACACGTTGCCGTTGAGGCGTTGCAGGATATAACGCACCTTTCCGTCTCCGTTTTGGCAGGTGACGGCATATGTGTCGTTGATGTGTCCGTTACCGTAGGGAGCAACGTCCAAGACCTCTCCCCCGAAAGCGAACGATTTAGCAGCCTCTGTCCTGTTCATAGCAACACCTGGAGAAATTGTTTTCCGCTGTCACTATTCTACTATCCCCCGCGCCAAAAGTAAAGCCCGATTATCCCTCCCGACGGTTACTCGGACGCGCAATCGGCAACTGGGCAAACTTCGCAATACTGACCGCAATATTTGAGACATAATGTCGTTGACTGCTCGCGCGGCGATACATAAAATACCGATGACAAGAGGAAATATGCACAGTTTTGCCGCTAAAATAAAATCTTATTTCGGAGCGGTCAATCTCCGAGAGGGCAAGGAGTGGAAAGTTCTGCTCCGTTTTTCTTTGCCCATAGTTCTTTCCTATCTGCTGCAACAGATATACACGGTCAGCGACGCAGTCATCTGCGGACAGACACTTTCCGCCGACGAAGTGGCGGGCGTCAACGACGTTTTCCCGCTCACATTTATCTTTCTGCAGTTCGCATTCGGGTGCACGGCAGGCTTCAGCGTAATAACCTCGACGCGCGTCGGCAATTCCGACGCCGCGGGCGTGCGCCGTTCGTTTGCCTCGCAGATAGTGCTGTCCGCAATCATCACGGCTGTACTCACCGCTCTTTCCATCGCGACTCTTCCCGCTATGCTTGGCGTGATTAACCTTTCCCCCGCCAACGGCGAAGTTTACCGTGCGGCATACGAATACTGCTTCGTCATATTCTGCGGCATTTTCACTCAGATGTTCTACAACTTCGTATGCTCTGTTCTGCGCAGTATAGGCGATTCCGCCACTCCTCTGCTGTTCCTTTTCATTTCCACCGTGCTGAACGTCGCTCTCGACTTGCTGTTCATTATGGCGTTCGGCTGGGGAGTCATCGGAGCCGCAGCGGCAACCGTGCTCGCGCAGGGGCTCAGCACCGTGGCGTGCTTTATCTACACTTTCGCAAAGTACCCCGAACTGCGCCTGCACACGGAAGATTTCCGCCGCGTCAAAGGCGAATATTTCGCACACCTACGTCAGGGGTTGCCTCTCGGCCTGCAGTTCTCCGTTCTCGCGGTCGGCATTATCGTTATGCAGGGCACCCTCGTGGCTTTCGACGTGACCGCGTCGGGACAAATGGTGGCGGGCAATCCCGCCCAGAACGGATTCGGCGCGGCAACCAAACTCAACAATTTTATGATGTCTCCCCTGAACGCTCTCGGCACCGCTATGGTGAGTTTCAACGCCCAGAATTACGGAGCGGGTCAGTACGACAGAATAAAACGCGGTATGAAACAATCTCTGGTAATGATGCTCGTCCTCTTCGTCGCGCTGGCGGGGACGGGTCTGCTGCTCACCGTGGACAACGCTTATCTCAAACTGTTCCTCAGTGCAGACAAGATAACCGCGGAATCCGTACGTTTCGGCAATCATTACCTGTTCGTGGACTTCGGCCTCTACTTCGCGCTCGGCGCGCTCTTCGTTATGCGCGGCGGCGTTCAGGGCATAGGCAAATCGTCATTTGTGCTGCTCGCCGGCGCCGCGGAACTTACGGCTCGCGTACTCGTGTGCATTTTCCTGCCCGTACTCGCAAACGGAGCGCCCATAACGTCGGAAGCGTCCGAACTCGCCTATCTTATGCTGTGCGCGGCGGACCCTGCGGCGTGGTTTGCCGCCGTGGCGGCCCTTGCTTATCCCACGATAAGATATATGCTCCGCGGCAAATACCCCTCCCCGAGCGCCACGTTCGCAAAAAAACTTTTCTACCGTCCACGCAGAATGGAAACCGCCGCCGCAACCGCAACCGAGGAATTGCCCGAAGTCAAGAAAAGAGCGTGAACGTGCTGCCGTCGCATACGGCGTCGCACCGTTACTCGAGGAACTTTCCGCAGTACCCGTCCACACCGCTCCGTTCCTCAACAAGAGCAAGCCGCACCCCGCGAAAACAGTTG
>USGA01000040.1 GCA_900554085.1 uncultured Clostridia bacterium
AGAGCGAGCAGCGGCGGCGGTCATAAAAAACTCAGCAGGAGAAACCGCAGAATTGCCAACGCGGTCAAACGCTACCGTCCCGAGTTCATTCTCGCGCTCACGCCGTACGCCTGCGCGGTTGCGGCGGAGGCCAGACGCAAGACGGGATTCTTCACGGACATCGTCTACGTGATGAACGGATTCGTCGTCCACGGGGAAGGCGCCGTTCACGACGCGGATTGCTATATCGTCGAAAATTCCGAAATGAAAGAGACCCTCACGCAAAGGGGAGTGCCTTCGCGCAAAGTTATGGTTATGGGATTGCCGTTCGACGCCGTCGAACTGACCCCGATAGAGCGCGAAGCCAGAAAACAGGAACTGGGTCTGCCTAAGACTCCGACCGTTTTTCTGAACGCCCGCAAAAAAGAGGACTCCGAGGAATTGCTGGGCTTGCTCACCGACCAGGGAAGCATACTCAATACGGTGTGTTACACCCGAGACGTAAGGGACGTCGCTTCGCTGCGCGCCGTTGCCGACGCGGACGGCGGTTGCGGCGGCGTAATCGTGCTCACCAAGGAAGATTTGTTCGAGGAATATCTCTCCGTCAGCGATATCGTGGTGACCTCCTACGACCCGTCCGTGCTTTACAAATGTTTCAAAACGGGCAAGTCGGTCATAGTCGCCGAGCGTACGGGAAGCAAGCACGACGCCGACCTAGATTATCTGACTGCGCAGGGGCTGATATTGCGCGCCTCTCACAACATAGACACGGTCGCTCTCATCTACAAACTTATGCAGACGGACACCGCGGCGCAGTTTGCCGAGAAAGGGGAACAGCGCACGGAGATGTTCTCTCTGTCCAATCTGGCGGGATATCTGACGGGCTACATATGCACCCGCTCCGAAAACGTCCCGTCTCTCACAAACCGTCATAACGAGGGTTGACGGTGACAAAAACGCACGATGAACTTTGTTTTAGGCGAAGTACGGCACGTTAAATCTTGCTGCGGCACGACACGCAGGGAGGATATATGAAACCTTTGGTTGCAATAGTCGGTCGCCCCAACGTGGGCAAATCCACACTCTTCAACCGCCTGGTCGGCGACAGGATTTCCATCGTGGAAAACGTCCCCGGAGTAACGCGCGACAGAGTGTATGCGGACTGCGAGTGGTGCGGTCACGCTTTCACGCTCATCGACACGGGCGGTCTCGAACTCAAGAGCGACGACGAAATGTGGACGCATATCCGCGAGCAGGTGGATATCGCCGTCGGAGTCGCCGACGCCATAATCTATGTGGTTGACGGCAGAACGGGACTTACGCTCGACGACGAGGCAATCACCGCTTATCTCAGACGCGCAAAAGTCCCCGTCATTCTTGCGGTGAACAAAATCGACAACAACGAACAGGACGCGGTGTACGCTTTCTGTTCTCTCGGCTTCGGCGAGCCTTACGGGGTGTCCGCCGCGCAGGGCAAAGGGCTGGGCGAACTGCTCGACGCGGTCATCGCCGCCGTGCCCGAGGTCGCGCCCGAAGAGGACGAGGACGTCATCAGGATTGCCATTGTCGGCAAGCCCAATGCGGGCAAGAGTTCGCTCGTCAACAAGATTCTCGGTTACGACAGGGTGATAGTCAGCAGCGTGGCGGGTACCACCCGCGACGCAATAGACACCGAACTCACCGTCGGGGGCGACAAGTATGTGCTCATCGACACGGCGGGTATGCGTAAGAAAAAGAGCGTCGACGAGGGGCTGGAGCGCTACAGCGTTATGCGCAGTCTGCTTGCTGTGCGCCGCGCGGACGTGGTGCTCATCGTGTGCGATTCTTCCGAAGGAATGACGGAGCAGGACGTCAAAATCGCGGGTTACGTACACGAGCAGGGCAAGCCTTCCATAGTGGTGATGAACAAGTGGGACCTTGTGGACAAGGACACCTACACCAAGGACAAATTCGACCGCAAACTGCGTGAGGAACTGAAGTTTATGGATTACTTCCGCTCGCTGTACGTTTCCGCGCTCACGGGCAAGCGCGTGGACAACATTCTCGGGGAGTGCAGACGCGTGCTCGTCAACAGCCGCAGGAGAATTGCCACGGGGCTGCTGAACGAGGTTTTGCAGGAAGCAATCAGGACCAGCGAACCGCCTTCCAGAAAAGGCAACCGTCTCAAAATCTACTACATTACCGAGACTTCGGTTGCGCCTCCGACGTTCGTTCTCAAGGTCAACGACCCTGAACTTATGCATTTCAGTTATCAGCGATATATCGAGAACGCGCTCCGTCGCGCTTTCGATTTCGAGGGCACTCCGATAAGAATCGTCGTCAGGCATAACAAAGAGGAAGATTGAGCCATAGCCTTGCCATAGCGGAAGTTATGTGCTAAAATTCCCGTTATATCGCGGGTCGGAGCAGGTTCGGCGGGCTCCGACGACACTCAGCCGAAAGGAGGATTATGGATTACAAATCGTTTTCCAAGGCAGAACTCGAGGAAATGCTCGAGCAAGAACAAAAGAAGTTCAAGAAGTTGGTCAAGGCGGGGCGCAGCGTCGATATGACGCGCGGCAGACCCTCCAAGGCGCAACTCGAAATCGCTATGCCTATGCTCGCGGGGGCGGGGTCCTACGACTATTCGTCCGAAGACGTCGACGCCCGTAACTACGGTGCGCTCTCAGGCACCAAAGCGTGCCGCGCTCTCTTTGCGGAAATGTTCGGCGTCAGACCCGAAGAGGTCATAGCCGCCGACGGCAGCAGCCTCAGCCTTATGTATACGCTGGTGCATTTCGCTATGCAGTTCGGCGTGCTCGGCGGCACTCCGTGGGGCAAACTCAAGAAAGTCAAGTTCATTTGCCCCGCGCCCGGTTACGACAGACACTTTGCCGTCACCCAGCAGTTCGGCATAGAGATGATTACCGTCAGAATGAACGAGGACGGTCCCGATATGGACGTCATCGAAACGCTGGTGCGCGAGGACGACAGCATCAAAGGTATCTGGTGCGTGCCCAAGTATTCCAACCCCACCGGCATTACCTTCTCCGATTCCGTCGTCGAGCGTATGGCGACGATGAAGACGGCGGCGTCCGATTTCAGGATTTTCTGGGACAACGCCTACATCGTGCACTCTCTCTACGACACCGACGACCAACTCAAGAACATATTCGACGTGGCGCGCAAGGCGGGCACAATCGACAGGATATATTCTTTCGCTTCCACTTCCAAGATTACCTTCGCGGGCAGCGGCGTCTCGGCGATTGCCGCCTCCGAGGCCAATATCAAGGATATACTGCGTCTGATGTTCTACAAGAGCATTTGCCCCAACAAAATCAATCAGGTTATGCACGTCAATTTCCTCGGCAACCTCGCGGGAATCAAGCGCGTTATGGCACAGCACGCGGAACTTCTCCGTCCCAAGTTCGAGTTGTTCGACAAGAAATTCACCGAGGCGTTCGAAGGCGACGAATTCGTCAAATGGTCCAAGCCGCGCGGAGGCTATTTCATCTCCGTCGACGTCAAGAAATGCGCGAAGCGCACGGTGGAACTCGCCGCCAAAGCGGGCGTGAAATTCACCGAGGCAGGCGCAACCTTCCCCTATAAACTCGACGATATGGACAGCAATATCCGTATCGCACCTTCCGTGCCCACTCTCGAAGAAATGGACTTCGCCGTCGACGTGCTCATTTCGGCAATCAGGCAGGCCCGTATCGAGCGGGTGCTCGTCAAGGCAAAATAAAAGCGTGCGTGACCGCGCACCTCTCGTGAAGATTTCCGAAACCGCCGCAATTCGCGGCGGTTTTCGTTTTGTTTTGCGGAACGTCCCGCATTTTCCGTCCTGCACGCGCGCGTGTGAGGCGCGCGCATTTTCTTTTCGGAATATTCCCGCGGCACGAGGCATACATATTAGCAAACCGAAATGGAGGCTTTTATGGACAAATTCGACCTTTATCGTGACATTGCCACGCGTACGGGCGGGGACATCTATGTAGGGGTAGTGGGACCCGTCAGGACGGGCAAATCAACAGTCATCAAACAGTTTATGGAAAAACTCGTCGTCGGCGGTATAGAGGGCAAGGACGCCCGAGCACGCGCCGTGGACGAAATTCCGCAATCCGCCGACGGCAAAACCATTATGACCACTCAGCCCAAGTTCGTGCCCGCGGAGGCGGCGAGGGTCACGCTTTCGGACAACCTTTCCGTGAATATGCGTCTGATAGACTGCGTGGGATACCTCGTGGCGGGCGCGCTCGGCAGCGAAGAGGGCGGCAAGGAAAGAATGGTGTCCACGCCGTGGTCGGACGAGGATATGCCTTTCTCCGAAGCGGCGGAAACAGGCACCGACAAAGTTATCCGCGAGCACAGCACGATAGCGCTTGCCGTAACCACCGACGGGTCTTTCACGGACATTCCCAGAGCGGAATACGTTCCCGCCGAGGAACGCGTGATTGCCGAACTCAAAGCCACGGGCAAACCTTTTGCAATCGTGCTCAACACGGCGGAACCCGCCGCCGAGACCGCTCAGTCGCTCAAAGCGGAACTTGAAGAAAAATACGACGCCCCCGTCACGGTTATAAACGCGCTCAATATGACGGAAGGGGACATCACCCGCATTATGGAAGACATACTTCTGGAGTTCGGCGTCAGGAGAGTGGATTTCGAGTTGCCGCGTTGGGTGCAGGCTTTGCCGCCCGACGACGAAGTGGTGAAAGAAATCGTTGCCGCCGTCCGCGATATGGGCGAAAAGGTCGTCAAGATGAAAGACTACGCCGAAGTGGACGCGTTCTTCGCGGACAAGGAATACTGGAAAGAGCCTTCCAATGTCGAACTCGAAGCGGGTACGGGCAGAATAACCGTCACCGTCGCACCCAAGGAAGACGTTTTCTTCCGCGTGGCGAGCCGCGAATGCGATATGGAAATCACAGACGATTTCACCCTTCTCGGACAACTGCGCAAGATGGCGTCCGCACGCCGCCGCACCGCCAAACTTCTCGACGCTCTCGAACAGGCTGAAAGCACGGGGTACGGCATAGTCTATCCCACGATGGAAGAGATGAATCTCGCCGACCCCGAAATCATACGTCAGGGGCAGCAGTACGGAGTGCGCCTGCGCGCCACCGCGCCGTCTCTGCACATTATGCGCGTCGACGTCGAGACCGAAGTCAGCCCGATAGTCGGCAGCGAACAGCAAAGTTCCGAACTTGTGGGCAATATGCTCGCCGATTTCGAACGGGACAAACAGGCTATATGGGACACCAACATATTCGGCCGTACGCTGTCCTCGCTCGTCGCCGACGGCATAAGCAACAAACTTTCCGGAGTGCCCGTCGACGCCGAGAACAAACTGAGGAAAACGCTCGGCAGAATCGTCAACGAAGGCAAGGGCGGAGTAATCTGTATTCTTCTGTGACGCCGTTTGCGAAGAAGCCGCAAGGCTCTTTGCGCAACAAGCCCGTTTATACGCGAAAACAGCCGTATAAACGGGCTGTTTTGTATTACAGAGAAAAAGCGCGCTGTATATTTGCGCGCGGCGACGCACCCTGCGCGCGGCGAAAATCCGCGTGTAAAGCGCGGCAAAAAGAGGGCATAAATGCAGTCGTACGTTTGCCTTGCGGGCGCGCGTGTGCTATAATGTGCAAAAAGTTTTTCGGAGCGAATAATGAAAGCCATTGTTTCCGTTATAGGCAGAGACCGCACGGGTATCATTGCCAAGGTCTCGGGCAAACTCTACGAGATGAACGTCAACATCGAGGACATCTCTCAGACCGTTATGCAAAGCGCGTATTTCACGATGATTATGATGATAACCCTGCCGGACGGAGTGGGCGTTTCCGACGTCAACGCCGCTCTTGCTCCCGTTGCCGCGGAACTCGGCGTGGAAATCAGGGCACAGCACGAGGATATCTTCAATTCTATGCACAGAATCTGAGAGGTGAGTATGCTCAATCAGAAGGAAATCATACAGACCATAAGTATGATAAAGGACCAGCACCTCGACATACGCACGGTCACACTGCATATCAGCCTTTTCGACTGCATTTCCGACAGCGCCGAACGCACGGCGGAGAATATCCGACGCAAACTCAGTCCGCTTGCGGCAAAACTCGTTGCCACCGCCGAAGACATTCAGGCAAAATACGGTATACCCATTGTCAATAAGCGTCTTTCCGTTTCGCCCGTAAGTCTGATTGGTGCGGCAAGCGGCGGTTACGCGCTCATCGCAAAGGCTATGGACGAAGCGGCAAAAAGCAACGGCATAGATTTCATCGGCGGTTATACCGCGCTCGTTCAGAAGTCTATGACCCCCAAAGAAAGGGAGTTTCTGCTTACCGTTCCCGAAGTGCTTGCCTCGACCGAGCGTGTTTGCGCTTCGGTGAACGTCGGTTCGACGAGAGCGGGCATAAATATGGACGCCGTCGCGCTTATGGGCGAGGTTGTCAAAAAAACCGCGGAACTCACC
>USGA01000041.1 GCA_900554085.1 uncultured Clostridia bacterium
CCCGCGTCGCGACGGTCTTTCCGCCTCGGGACTTGCCGAGGCCGCAAGGAACGCACCGCCGACCAAACCCGCGCAGAAGGGCGGCAAACAGGGGTCTCAGAAGTCAGGCGGACAGCGTGACGGCGACCGCAGCACGATGAACAAGCGCGCGTTGCTCAAGCGCGGTTTCATCGTCGACGACAAGTACGGCAATATGGGTGACGAAGACGCCCGCGTGCGCGTTTACAAGGGCGGCAAAAACAAGAATTCCGCCGGCGGCTCGGTGAGTTTCGTCGAACACGCGGTAATCACTTCCGACCCCGTACCGATTAAGGTTCTCAGCGAAAAAACGGGTATAGGAGCAAGTGAGATTATCTCCAATCTCTTCAAACTCGGCATCATAAAAACCATAAACGAGAGCATCGATTTCGAGACCGCGGAACTCATAGTCGGCGAAATCACCAAGAACAATCCCATAACTCTCGAACTCAAGGCCGAAACCACTTTCGAGGAAGCCCTCTCGGCGAAACTCGTCATCGACGACGAAGACGTCACCAAACTTGTGCCGCGTCCTCCCGTCGTTACCATTATGGGTCACGTCGACCACGGCAAAACCTCGCTCCTCGACTATATTCGCAAGGCGAACGTCGCGGGCGGCGAAGCGGGCGGCATAACCCAGCACATCGGCGCCTACACCATTTCGCTTAAAGGCTCGCCGATTACGTTCCTCGACACTCCCGGTCACGAGGCGTTCACGTCGATGCGTGCGCGCGGTGCGCAGGTTACGGACATCGCCGTTCTTGTCGTTGCCGCAGACGACGGCATTATGCCTCAGACAATCGAAGCAATCACGCAAGACAAGCCGAAGTGCCCATTATCGTTGCGGTAAACAAGATTGACAAAACGGGTGCGAATCCCGACCAGGTGTTGCACCAGTTGACAGAACAGGGCGTTCTTCCCGAAGAATGGGGCGGTGAAACTCCTGTTGTGCGAGTTTCCGCCAAGACGGGCGAAGGCGTCGAAAGCCTGCTCGAGAACATTCTCATTATGGCGGAAATGCGCGAACTCAAAGCCAACCCCGACAGACCCGCCCGCGGCACGATAATCGAAGCGCGCCTCGACAAGGGTATCGGCAAAGTTGCGACCATACTCGTGCAGACCGGCACTTTGCGCATCGGCGACAATGTGGTTGCCGGCATTTCCACCGGTAAAATCCGCGCTATGATTGACGACAAAGGCAAGCAGGTCAGGAAAGCGGGTCCTTCCACCCCCGTGTCGGTTACGGGCTGGGACGAAGTGCCCGAAGCGGGCGACATCATCGACGTCGTTGCGGACGAGAAGTTCGCACGCGAACTCGCCGAAGAGCGTAAACTCCGTCTTGCCACCAAGGGTGACGACAGCGGTTCCGTCTCTCTCAACGACCTCTTCGACAAAATCAAGAAAGGCGAACTCAAGTCCGTCAAACTCATCATCAAAGCCGACGTTCAGGGTTCCCTCGAAGCCGTCAAGCAGTCTCTGTCCAAACTCGGCAACGACGAAGTGGACATCGACATCGTTCACGGCGCCGTCGGTGCAATCAAGGAGAGCGACGTCAACCTCGCGGACACCGCAAAGGCAATCATCATCGGATTCAACGTCCGCCCCGACGCGAACGCAAAGATTCTTGCGGCACAGAAAAAAATCGACATTCGCTACTACGAAATCATTTACAATGCAATCGAGGATATCGAAAAAGCCGTCAAGGGTATGCTTGAACCCAAGTTCAAGGAAGTCGTGCTCGGCACTGCGGAAATCAGAGAACTGTTCCGCATTTCCGGCGTCGGCGTGATTGCGGGTTGCCACGTCACCGACGGCAAAATCGTCCGCGGTGCACAGGCTCGCCTCATTCGCAACGGAGCGGTGGAAATCACTTCCGAAATCGCGTCCCTCCGTCACGGCAAGGACGACGTCAAGGAAATCGCAAAGAACTTCGATTGCGGCATAATGCTGCAGAACTATCAGGACGTCAAGGTCGGCGATATAATCGAAGCCTTCCGAATGGAGAAACTCGATGAGGATTAAATTCGAGAGAATAAACTCCGAATTGCAAAAGCAGATTACCCGCATTATCTCGACCGAGGTCAAGGACCCGAGGCTGGGGACGGGTATAGTCGGCGTGACCAAAGTCGCGGTTACGCCCGATTTGCGTTTTGCCAAGGTGTACGTTTCCGTCTACGCCTCGGACGAAGCGGCGCGCGACGAAGTGTTCGCCTGCGTGAAGCGTTCTGCGGGATTCATTCGCAGTCGTCTCGGGGAATGCGTCAAAATCCGCCTCATTCCCGAACTTCATTTCGAACTGGACACCACGGCGGACTACGGCAGGAAGATTGACAGTATTCTTGCAAAACTGACCATTCCTCCTCCCGAAAACACATCGGACGATGAAAAATAATTACGATAAAATCATCGAAACGCTGAAAGGCGCGCGCGAAATAGCCGTTTTTTGTCACATTTCACCGGACGGCGACACAATCGCGTGCGCTCTTGCTTTATTCCGCGCGCTCAATCCGCTCGGCAAAACGGTGCACCTTTTCTCCGAGGACGACATTCCCGAAAAATACCGTTTCCTCGAAGGGTGGGAACTGTTTGAAAAAGCGGACAAGAAACGCTACGAACTGGCTGTCGCCGTTGATTGCAGCGATGCCGACCGTATGGGCGGCGGTAAAAGAGCCTTTCTCGCCGCAACCAAAAGGATTGCCATCGACCACCACAAGAGTCATAGTCAGTTCGCCCACGTCACGCAGGTGGAATCCGACGCCGCCGCGTGCGCCGAAATCGTCTGTCGCATACTGGAGCAGGCCGGCTGGGTGACGGATTCCGTCGCCGAAGCGCTGTTTGTGGGATTGGTTGCGGACACGGGTTGCTTTCAGTTTTCCTCTACGACCGCCGAATCGCACCGCATTGCGTCAATGCTTATGCGTTACAAAATCGACGCGGCGCAACTCGTATATCTCACTTACCGCCGTATACCCGAAAAGGTCTTCAATCTCAAGAAGCGTGTGCTGTCGGCGTGCAGATTCTTTGACGACGGGAAAATTTCCCTCATCACTTTCCGCCGCTCCGATTTCGATGAAACGGGCACCACTTCCGCGGAAACGGACGGCATAATCGACGCCGCTCTCGAGGTTGCAAGCGTCGAAGTCGCTTTTTCCGTCTCGGAAGTAGCGGACAAAAATTTCAAAATCAGCGTCCGCACAAAGGACTACGTCGACGCAAGCGACCTTGCCTCTACTTTCGGCGGAGGCGGACATTCCCGAGCAGCAGGTTGCCGTCTCAACGGTTTTTACGAGGATATCGTCGACAAACTTCTCAAAGCGGCGAGGGACAGATTGCTGTGATAAACGGCTTTGTAAACATTTCCAAACCCGAAGATATGACTTCGTCCGATGTCGTGTGCATAGTGCGCGGCATTTTTTCGCGCACCACGGGGGAGAAATGCAAAGCGGGACATACCGGCACGCTCGACCCTTTGGCGTCGGGAGTTTTGCCCGTGGCACTCGGAAAGTCAACGCGTCTGTTTGATTATCTGCTGTCAAAAAAGAAAAGGTATTCGGCGGTGTTCCGATTCGGCGAAACAACGGATACGCTGGACCGCGGCGGCAAACTCACTGAAAGCGGCGGCAGAGTGCCCGACTTGCGTGAAATCAGGGAGGTTTTGCCGAGTTTTGTCGGCGAAATAGACCAACTTCCTCCGATATACTCCGCAAAATCCGTAGACGGCAAGAGAGCATACGACCTTGCGCGCCAAGGCAAACCGGTCAGTCTTGCCGAAAAAACCGTCGTCGTCGATTCGATTGACGTCGCGGCAACCGACAATTCGCAGGAATTCGCATTCACAATCCAATGCGGCGCGGGCACGTATATCCGAGCACTGGCACGGGACATTGCGGCGAAACTAGGCACAGTGGCTTATATGACATCGCTCGTGCGGACGGCAAGCGGAATTTTTACGCTGGAAAACGCCGTTACGCTCGACGCACTAAAGGAAAGCCCTTTGCAATTTGTCTTGCCCGTCGATTTTCCCCTCAACGACAGCCCTGCGGTTTCACTTTCCGCAGAGTGTTCCGCGCTTGCGAAAAACGGAGTGCCTGTAGACCTTCGCGCCGCAGGTTGCGAAACATCTTTCGCAGACTCGGGTTGCCTTAAAAACGGAATAGTGGTCCGCGACGAAAAAGGCGGCTTTATCGGTATGGGAGCGGTTGAAAACAATACGCTCAAGATGAGGGCAGTACTATGCTGAAAGCGGCTTTCGGCGAAAAACTCGGACAGCCCGTTGTGCTTGCGGCGGGATTTTTCGATTGCGTTCACCTGGGACACGCCGCGGTCATCAAACGCGCAAAGCAAATTGCCGACGGTTGCGGCGCTGTGACTGCCGTTTTCACTTTTTCCGATGACCCTTCGCGCGCTCTGGGCAAAAAAGCGCAGATTTACGGCTTCGACGACAGAGTGCTCGCGCTTGGCAACATCGGAGCCGACGTAGTCATACACGCCGAATTTGCCTCTACCTGCAATATGCCCGCAGAGGGATTCCTGAACGCGCTGACGTCTTCCGCCGAAATCAGAGGCGTTGTGGCAGGAGAGGACTACACGTTCGGAGCGCAAGCCTCGGGAAACGCAGAGACCCTGAAAACCTATTTCGGCTCTATGGGAGTGCGCACCGAAATTATGCCTTTCGTGACTGCAGACGGACGCAAAATCGCTTCAACGGACATAAAAAAACTGGTGGAAAGAGGCGATGTCGAAGCGGTCAATGC
This sequence comes from uncultured Clostridia bacterium, assembly GCA_900554085.1. Taxonomy (GTDB): domain Bacteria; phylum Bacillota; class Clostridia; order Christensenellales; family CAG-917; genus Limadaptatus. The sequence continues at coordinate 4,773 of USGA01000041.1, forward strand.
TTTGCTTGCCGAACCGTATTTTATGCGCGGTACCGTTTCGCACGCCCACGGAAGAGGCAAAAGAATCGGTTATCCCACGGCAAACATTGCCTTGCCGTCCGACAGATTGCGTTTGGGCGACGGGGTGTACGCAACGAGCGTCAAAGTAGACGGTGACAGTAAAGAGAGAATCGCCATAACCAATGTAGGCGGCAGGCCGACTTTTTCGGAAGAAAACCCCACCGTTGAGACATTTTTGTTGGATTTTTGCGGTGACTTGTACGGAAAAACGGTAAAATTGTCCTTTTTCAAACGACTTCGCGGAATAATGAAATTCGATGACGGCGGTAAACTCGCGGAGCAACTCGCCCGTGACAGCGAGGCTGCCAACCTTTATTTCGGAGAAACAAAATTATGAATGAAAACGTCTTGAATAAGTCGGAAAACAACTTTGCCAGGCCGCTTTTCGGGCCCTCCGGCACTTCGGAGAGTTTTGCCGCGGAAGGTCATACCGCAACAATCGAAATGCCGCACTGGCTCAAGGCGCGCGGTCTGGACATCTTCGAATATTCCTTCGGCAGAGGCGTGAATATTTCGTCCACAACAGCACAGAAAATCGGCGAGGCGTTCTCGGTCGAGGGCATAGAAATCAGCGTTCACGCGCCGTATTTCGTCAATTTCGCCTCTCCGGAACCCGAAAAGTCGGAAAATTCCGTGCGCTACATAACTTCTTCGTTGAAAGTGCTGCGCGCGTTCGGCGGCAAGCGTTGCGTGTTTCACTCCGGTGCGCAGAGCGGTGCTCCGCGCGACGAGGCTTTCGGTCGCACAAAAGACGCTTTTGCACGCGCTCTCGAAGCCGTAAAGAACGAGGGATACGACGACCTTATCGTTTGCCCCGAAACTATGGGAAAACAAGCGCAAATCGGCACCGTGGAGGAAGTGGCGGAACTTTGCCTTATGGGGGAGAACGTGTATCCCTGCGTCGATTTCGGTCACATAAATTCTCTTTACGGCGGAATTCTCAGGACAAAAGACGATTTTCTCCGCATTATAGACGCATTGGGAGACAAAATAGGCGAACACAAGACCCGCAATATGCACGTTCATTTCTCCAAGATTCAATTCGGCGCAAAAGGGGAGATACGGCATCTGACGTTTGCGGATTCGATATACGGGCCGGAATTCGAACCGTTTGCAGAAGCGATTGTCGCGCGCAACCTCACTCCGCACATTCTGTCCGAGTCGGCAGGTACGCAAGCGGAAGACGCCGCCTATATGCGCGACGTCTGGCGCAGTCTGGTGTAATCGGGTTTTTTTGCGACAGAGAATAAGCAACTTATTCTGCAACGTTTCCCGTCTCGTCCCGATTTCGATTCAACCTCAACCAAACGAAAGACAATCATATTCGTCCGACCGATTCAACACCGTTTTTACAATCGGACGGACGTTTTTTTATCATTTTTCAAAGAGCAGAACACATTTCTAACTATTCGCAAAACACAGGTTTTACGCATAGAAAGCGGTTGAAACGCTAGTAAACAGTAGAAATTGATATTTTTTCAGTTTTTCCGACAAAACAACAAACACAGTTTTTAATCAACTTGACGATAAAAACACGGTTATATTT
>USGA01000042.1 GCA_900554085.1 uncultured Clostridia bacterium
TCAGAGTCATCAGCGGTGCGCTTGAAAACTTCGACGGCGTTATCGAATCCATCAGCGCCGAGAGACAGAAAGTCAAAGTCGTCATTTCTATGTTCGGCAGGGATACGCCGGTCGAACTCGACTTCTCACAGGTCGAAAAACTGTGAAGCGGCAGGTGCCGCAGAAGGCGCGCGAGCGTCTAGTGGGAGAAGATAAATCCTTTATGTCTTCGCAATACCACGATTAGTCAGGAGGTATTATGGCTAAGAAAATTACCGCAGTCGTCAAACTGCAACTTCCCGCAGGGAAGGCTACGCCGGGACCCCCCGTCGGTTCCTCCCTCGGTCCTCACGGAATCAATATCCCCGCATTCACGAAGGAATTCAACGAAAAAACGGCCAAACAGGCGGGTCTCATTATCCCCGTCGTCATCACCATCTATCAGGACCGTTCTTTCACCTTCATCCTCAAGACCCCTCCCGCCCCCGTCCTCATCAAGAAGGCTTGCGGCATAGAGAGTGCGTCCGCCCGTCCCAACCGTGACAAGGTTGCGACCATCACCAAGGCGCAGGTCAAGGAAATTGCGGAACTCAAAATGGTCGACCTGAACGCGGGTTCGCTCGAAGCCGCCATGAGTATGATCGCCGGTACTGCTCGCAGTATGGGCATTCTCGTGGAAGAATAAGGAGGCAGAGTATGAAACGCGGTAAAAATTATATCGATTCCAAGAAACTCATCGAAAACAACAAACTTTACGACAGCGCGGAAGCAATCGATCTCGCGATTCAGACCGCAAAGTCCAAGTTTGACGAAACGATAGAACTGCACGTCAAACTCGGTGTCGACCCCCGTCACGCCGATCAGCAGGTCAGGGGCGTCGTCGTGCTTCCTCACGGCACGGGCAAAACCGTTCGCGTCCTCGTCATCGCCAAGGGCGACAAGGCTATCGAAGCCCAGAACGCCGGTGCCGATTTCGTCGGCGCGGAAGATATGATTCAGAAGATTACTTCCGAAAACTGGTTCGGTTTCGACGCGGTCGTTACCACTCCCGATATGATGGGCCTGGTCGGTCGTCTCGGCCGCATCCTCGGCCCCAAGGGCTTGATGCCTAACCCCAAGTCCGGCACCGTCACGATGGACGTCACCCGCGCCATCAACGACATCAAGGCCGGTAAAGTCGAGTACAGGGTTGACAAGACTGCTATCGTCCACGTCCCCATCGGCAAAAAGTCCTTCGGCAAGGAAAAGTTGATGGACAACTTCAACACCGTTATGGAAGCCCTCGTCAAGGCGAAACCCGCAGCGTCCAAGGGACAGTATCTCAAGTCCGTTTGCCTCGCTGCAACGATGGGTCCGTCCGTCAAGGTTCTGTACAAGATGAACTGACACCGTTTTTCGTCCGTCCGCGACGCCCGCGGACGGACGGAACGGAAACACACTCGAAATAGGACCGAATCGCGCAACGTGCGCGATTCGGTTGACATCGTCCCCGCGCTTTGGTAAAATAAGCGCGTTCCTGAGACAGCAAGTGGCATTCGCCGTAAACGCCCAGCGTGCTTGCCGAGGATTGTATAATGCTTTTTCGCATTCGTCATTCCGTGCTCAGGGTGACGAATTTTATTTTACAAGGAGGTAACAATGGCATCTAAAGAAGTTCTTGCCGCAAAGGAAGAGCAGGTGGAAGCCATAAAAGCCAAGATTTCGTCCGCGAAGTCCATAGTCGTCATCGATTATATGGGTCTCAACGTCGCGGAAGACACGGCTTTCAGAAAGGCTTTGCGCGGTGCGGGCGTCGACTACCAGGTTCTTAAGAACCGTCTGGTCAAGCGCGCATTCAACGAACTGGGCTACACCGTGTTCGACGAGGCTCTCAACGGACCGTCCGCCGTGGCTTTTTCCGCCACCGACGCAATCGCTCCCGCGAAAATCATCGTCGAGAGTATCAAGAAATTCAACAAAATGAAGGCGAAGTGCGGTATGGTCGAGGGCGAATTCCTCGATGAAAACGGCGTGAAAGCCATCGCCGCTATCCCCCCCAGGGAAGTCCTCATCGCCAAGATGCTCGGCAGTATGCAGTCTCCCATCACGAAACTTGCTGTGTGCCTGAGCAAAATCGCAGAGCAGAAAGAACAACAGGCCTGACGGAAAACGTTCGGCTCGGACAAATTCAAAAAATAAAAAAATTACGGAGAAATAAAAATGGCAGACCTTCAGAAACTTATGGAAGAAATCAAGAGTATGACCGTTCTCGAGTTGTCCAATTTCGTTAAACAACTCGAAGAGGAATTCGGCGTCAGCGCGGCGGCACCCGTAGCGGTTGCGGCGGCAGGCGGCGCGGCGGAAGCGGCCCCCGCGGAAGAGGAAAAGACGGAATTCGACGTCGTCCTCAAAGAAGTCGGCCCCAACAAAGTGCAGGTCATCAAGGTCGTCAAGGACGCCACCGGACTCGGCCTTGTCGAAGCCAAGGGCGTTGTCGACGGCGCACCCAAGACCGTCAAAGAGGCTATGCCCAAGGAAGCGGCGGAAGCACTCGTTGCCAAGTTCAAGGAAGTTGGCGCGACCGCCGAAATCAAGTAACGCAGTTTGTGTTGCAGCGGAACGGAAATACCGTATTTTAACTGAAAGGGCAAGATGCAAGTGGCACCTTGCCCTTTTTCGTCCGCATTTGTCGAAATTTGCGGAAAATTGTCGGGCTGCGGACACTGTTGATACAAAAACGGATTGAAAGGGGATTACTATGGGCAACGCATCTTCACGCGGTATTCGTGTTGCGGCGATAATAGCCGTCATCATTGCCGCCGCCATCGTTTGCACTGCGGCGGGTACTCTTGCGGCTTTCAGCGCGACTTACACCTGGTCTTCGGATACCACTTCGGGAAATTTTCCGTTTGCGGACACCGATTACACACTCGCACTTTTCGACGGTGCGACTTCGATAATGCCGGGGGACGGCGGAAGTGCCGTTCTCGACGGGCCTTCGTTCGACGGATACAATGTGGCCTGGACCTTCTCGGAGACCAACGACGCCACATTGCCCGTCGTTTTTTATCTGCGGGATTCCGCCGGCAAAATAATAGGGTCGGCTTATTCGAAATACGACTTTTCCGCTTTGAACGGCACCTACGTTGCCTCCGAAAACGGGATTGACAGATTGCCCGTGATATCGGTTTCGGACGACCCTGTGGCGTTTACCGCGGCACTTACGGTGGGCGCTACCGTTTGTTGGGTATGGCCTGACGCGTTTTACGCCGACGTGACGGGAGACGCGCTTTCGGACGACGCGGCGGTTGCCGCATATCTCGAAGAGTGCAAACAACTGTGTACCGCTTACGCTTTCGACGCGGCTTTGCCGTCAGTGATAGGTGAATTCGCGCTCTCATTCGTGACGGGCACAGAGGGAGAGACGCTTACGTGGCAGGGCGGAACGAACAACAGCGGTTTTACGATTCGCGACGGCGTTGTTTATGTGGGCGACACCGAAGCCGCATTGTATTCGGCCGGCGCATTTCACGCAGCGGCCGATATTGCGGGCGCGGGGTTACCGTCCGACGCGGAAGTGTGGATAATGGTCGGCACTTCGCACGCGGAAGAGATTTCTTCGGCTGCGCTACAGGCGGGAGTGGAGAATCTGGTCGTCAATGCGGGGACCTATTCGATTGGCGGCAACAGCGCGACGCCTGCCGCGGACGGAGACAGGACTTTGTTCAGAGTAAAGGTCTCAACGGTCAGCGACGGAGGTTATCCGCTGTCGGTCAGAATCACCGCTACCGTCAGTGCGGGAGAGTAATGAAAAACGAGACAGGGCGACCGCGCGGTAACGGCGCTGCGCTCCATATCGCCGTAAATTTTCTGTGCGTTGCGGTAATATTGTTCTGCGCGGGAATTGCCGTTGCCGCCGTGATATTCGGCGCGGCGACACTTAATGCGGGATACCCTACTTTCGGCGGATACGGATATTACTATGCAGGCGACGATGGGATACCCGACGTCACCGACGGCAAGGTGTTGCTGGTGTTTGAAAAATGTGACGTAGACGGGGTGAAGAAAGGAGACGTGCTGATATACGGAGGTTCCGGCGGCGCGAGTGCCGGCGTATGCTTGCTTGTCGACAAAGCCTCGGGAAGAGTTGTTCTTTCCGTTTCGGACGGAATAGCGGCGGTACCGTTCGATTCCGTTATAGGCAAATCGGTCGACGAAAACGAAGGCGCGGGCAAGGTTGTGGGCGCACTTGCGGATATTTATCCCGCATCGTCCATAGCGCTGTTTACGCTGGCGGCAGCGGTCGTCGCAATAACCGTCATCGTCGCTGCAGGGCACAGGCGAGGGAAGAGGAATTCGCGAATCAGCGGGCAGAATCCCCGAAAGCGCCTCGGCTCATAACTGCAGTTGAATATGCGGAGTGACGAAGAGAGAAACAGACATAAATCGCTTTATGAGAGTGTTAAGTACAAAAACCGCATTGTAAAATGCGGTTTTTGTTGATATAAATGCTTTCCGTCTTATAAATTCGGCGAAAGTGCCGATTATTGTTACTTTCAGTCCTTTGTGGTGACGCGCGAACGGCACTTGGTTCCGGTGAGGGAATCCTTGACCGAAATGTTGTCGGCGGAGCAGAGCCCGTCAGTGTTGAAAGCGCAGTCGGCGGAGCATTGCACAATGCTGTCCTGACGCGCACCGTGGAATTCCTCTCCCGCTTCCACGTCGGCAAAGGATTGCGCCAGCGCGCCGCCTTCGCGTTTGATTCGGCTTAGGCACTTGGCGTTATCGCCCACGGAGATTATCCCCGCAAGGCATTTGCACTTGAGGTTGTGTTCGCAGTTGGACGTTTCGCAGCGTATTTCTTTCATAAGGTCTCCTTTACGTCGCCTGAGCGGGCGACTGAAACTATTGTCCCCGTCGTATTGTTTTTTATACGCGCGGGTGATATAATTCCGTAAAGGAGTTGTTATGAAAGTCATTCTCATTCAAGATGTAAAAGGCACCGGCAAAAAAGGCGAAATAGTCGAGGTCAACGACGGCTACGCCCGCAATTTCCTGCTTAAGAAAGGTCTGGCGCAGGAAGGCACGGCGCAGAATCTGTATGTCGCCGAACAACGCGAGAAATCCAGACTGGCAAGGATAGAAGCCGAAAAAGCGGAAGCCAGGGTGATTGCCGCTAAACTTTCCGCGATGACGCTGGTCGTCAAGGCTCGCGCAGGCAGCGAAGGCGGCAAAATGTTCGGTTCCGTCACAAACGAGAACATAGCCGAGGCGCTTGCCGAACAAGGTCTTGCCGTGGACAAGAAAAAAATAGAAATCAAAGAGAGCATACGCGATTTCGGGGACTTCGAAGTCCTCGTGCGCGTGTATCCCGAAATCTCCGCGAAACTCAGGATTACGGTGGTGCGGGCGTGAAATCCGAGGAAATCTCTCTCGGTGCTTGCGGCGGGCGTATTCTTACGGGCGACGGCTACCGCTTCACTCAGGACAGCGTTTTGCTTGCCAACCTGCTCAGGGTAGGCTCCAGGGACAGATTGCTGGACCTGGGGTGCGGCGGCGGCGTTATAGGCGTGCTCGCTTTGCTGAAAAAAGGCGTGAGGGAAGTCGTGGGCGTTGAGAAGGAGGAGTCGACGGCGGCGCTTGCGGTGCGTAACGTCGCGCTCAACGGTTTGTCCGACAGAATGCGCGTGGTATGTGCCGATGTCGCAAACGCCCCCGAACTGCTCGGCAGGGAAAGTTTCGACAAAGTTGTCGCCAATCCCCCCTATTACGATTTCGACGACGGTTGTTTCTGCCGCGAAGCGGCAAGCAAACGCGAAAGCGGCGATACGCTTTCGACTTTTATCGCGGCGGGCGCGGCTTGTCTGCGTTACGGAGGAGACTTCTTTATAGTACACAAAGCGGCGAGGCTCGCCGACGTGACGGAGCGTTTCAGAAAGAACGGTCTGGAGCCCAAGCGCCTTACCTTGATTTTCCCAAGGCCGCACGCTTCCGCCGACACCTTCGTTATGGCGGCGCGCAAAGGCGGCGGCAAAGGGATTGAGGCGGACGCCCTCTTCGTGCGGGACGGCAACGGCAGTCCCACCCCCGAGTTCGAGGCACTTTACGGCAATGGCTAAACTGTATATAGTAGGCACCCCGATAGGCAACTTAAAAGACATCACATTCAGGGCGGTGGAGGTTTTGCGCGCGGCGGACATAGTTGCCTGTGAGGACACAAGGGTGAGCCGTCCGCTCCTTGAACATTACGGCGTCAGTGCCAGACTTATTGCATATCACAAGTTTAACGAAACGGAATGCGCGGATAAAATAGTCGAATTTGTCGAAAACGGCAAAAACGTTGCGCTTATAACAGACGCGGGTATGCCGTCGGTGTCCGACCCGGGCGCGACCGTCGCGGCTTTGGCGCGT
>USGA01000043.1 GCA_900554085.1 uncultured Clostridia bacterium
CTCGACGGCCCGCTGCGAAGGGAAGAGGTTTTCTTCCAGACCCACGATATACACATACTTATATTCAAGCCCCTTGGCCGAATGGACCGTCATCAGCGTCACCTTGTTCTTGCTGTCGGGGTCGTCCTGATCCATGTCGGTCATCAGCATCATGTTCTGCAACCACTCCTCGATGGTGGCCTCCTCCTCTTCGGGACGCTCGCCGCCGCGGATTTCGGCGTCGACCCGCTCCTTGAACTCCTGCATCGAGTTCAGCAGCTCCTCGATGTTGTCCAACGCCGAAGCGGCCTCGGCGCTTATTGCCCGTATGAAAGGAGCCGCCTATTTCGTGGACGAAGTCAAAAAAGGCGTTTCCACGGCGAAACCCGCTCCGCCTTTCACCACGAGCACTATGCAGCAGGAGGCCAACCACAAACTCAATATGTCCGCCGACCGCGCCATTCGCGTGGCTCAGCAACTGTACGAGGGCGTCAACGTGGGCGGCGAGGGACTGCACGCGCTAATCACCTATATCAGAACCGACAGCGTGAGGGTGTCGCCCGATTTCGCGGCGGCGGCTCTCGGCTTCATCAGGAGCAATTACGGCGCGGAATACGCTCCGTCCACTCCCAACGTCTACAAGACCAGCGCGAGCGCTCAGGACGCGCACGAGGCTATCCGTCCCATTTCTCTCGAGCGTACGCCTCAGTCGCTCGAAGGCAAACTCGAACGCGACCAGTTCCGCCTCTACAAACTGATATACGAGCGTTTCCTCGCCTCGCAGATGAAACCCGCCCTTTACAACACTATGAGGGTGCATATCGCAGGGCAGGACGACCTGGGCAGAATGGGTTTCGTCGTGCACGGCAGAAGCGTTAAGTTCAAAGGATTCACCGCCGTGTATTCCGCCACCGCCGACAAGGAAAAAGAGGACGAGGACGTCGAACTCGACACTATGCCCGACCTCAACGAGGGCGACAGGCTCGACCTCGAGAACGTGTCTTCCGAGCAGAAATTCACCAAGCCGCCCGCCCGTTATACCGACGCAAGTCTCGTCAAGGCAATGGAGGAAAACGGGATAGGCCGCCCCAGCACTTACGCGTCCATTATTTCGGTGCTTGCCAAGCGCGAGTACACCGAGAAAGAGGGCAAGAGCATAAAGCCCACTCAGCGCGGCGAAAAAGTGTGCGAATATATGGTCAAGAATTTCCCCGACATTATGAGTCTCGATTTCACGGCGAGGCTGGAGGGCGCGCTCGACAAAATAGCCCTCGGCGGCTATCCGTGGCAAGACCTCATCGGGGCGTTTTATCCGCGGTTGCAGCGCTTTATAGAACGCGCGGCGAAATCGGCGGGCGAAGACAAACTTCCCGACGAAGTGAGCGACGTCGTCTGCGACAAGTGCGGCGCGAAAATGGTGGTGAAAGAGGGCAGATACGGCAAATTCCTTGCCTGTCCCAACTATCCCGCCTGCAAGAATATCAAGAAATTCGTCGAAGTGGTGGGCAAGTGCCCCAAGTGCGGCGCGGACGTGCTGAAAAAGACTTCCCGCTCGGGCAAGACTTTTTACGGGTGCGCCGATTATCCCAAATGCGATTTCACTTCGTGGGAAATTCCCGCGCCGAAACTTTGCCCCGATTGCGGCGGCACTATGAGAATGAACACGCGCGACGGGGTGACCACTTACGTGTGTATGAACCGCGATTGCAAACATCGCGAAAAGGCGCCCGCCGCCGGTGAGAGCGGAAATACGGAGAACAGATGAAAAAGCCGCGCGTCACCGTAGTGGGAGGAGGTCTGGCGGGGTGCGAAGCCGCCCTGCAACTTCTCGCGCGCGGTTACGGCGTGGATATGTACGAAATGCGCCCCCGGGTTGCCACGGGCGCGCACAGGACGGGGTCGCTTGCCGAACTCGTCTGTTCCAATTCGTTGAAATCCGAGGGCGGGGACACGGCGTCGGCAACCCTCAAGGACGAACTCGACGAACTGGGCTGCAGATTGCTTGCTCTGGCGCGTGAGTGCCGTGTGCCGTCGGGAAGCGCGCTTGCCGTCGACAGAGAGAAATTTTCCGCGGCGGTGGAACGCGAACTTGCCGCTTATCCCGATTTCACACTCATACGGGAGGAGGTGAAGGAAATTCCCGCCGCTCCCGTCATCATCGCCTGCGGGCCGCTGGCGTCCCCCTCTATGGCGGAGGCGCTCGCAGAGGCCACGGGGAAGGACAGACTTTATTTTTACGACGCGGTTGCCCCTATCGTGGATGGGGAGAGCGTCGACTACGATTGCGCCTATTTCGGCGGCAGGTACGGCAAAGGGGAGGATTATCTCAATCTGCCTCTCGAGAGGGAGGAGTACGAAGCCTTTTACGAGGCTCTCGTCGGCGCGGAAACCGTGGTGTTGAAAGACTTCGAGAAAAAGGAACTTTTCGAAGGCTGTATGCCCGTGGAGGAAATAGCGCGCCGCGGTAAGGATTCTATGAGATTCGGTCCGCTCCGTCCCGTCGGTCTGCGCGACCCGCGCACCGACAAGGGCGCTTATGCCGTCGTTCAATTGAGGCGCGAGCACGCCGCGGGCGACTGTTTCAATATGGTGGGATTTCAGACCAATCTGACATTCCCCGAGCAAAAGAGGGTTTTCCGCCTCATTCCCGCGCTCAGGAATGCGGAATTTCTGCGTTACGGGGTTATGCACCGCAACACTTACATAGGGCCGCGGGTGCTGGACGGGACGTTTGCGCTGACCGACAGAGCAGGCGTGTGCGTCGCGGGTCAACTTTCCGGGGTGGAAGGATATGTGGAGAGTATAATGAGCGGACTTGTCGCGGCGGTGAATACGGCGCGGCGACTGGAAGGAAAACCCGTCGCGGTGCCTCCGCGCACAACGGTTACCGGCGCGTTGTGCCGATATGTCGCCGAATGCGGCGACCCTTTCCAGCCTATGAACGCCAACTTCGGACTGCTGCCTCAGCCCGAGGGTGTGCGCGGCAAGGAGAGAAAAAAGTGCTATCGCGAAAGAGCGGTGTGTGATATAATCGACTTCGTGAAAGAAATTGAATTTCGCTGACAATCGGCGGAAGGAGAAATATATATGGAATTCAGAGGAACAACCATTTGCGCCGTCAAGCGCGGCGGAATGACTGCGATTGCGGGCGACGGTCAGGTCACGATGGGCGAAAGCGTCATTATGAAGGGCAACGCCGTCAAGGTCAAGCGCATTTACAACGACAAAGTGGTCATAGGATTCGCGGGCTCGGTGTCCGACGCGTTCGCACTCTCCGAGAAATTCGAGGAGATGTTGCAGAAATACAGCGGCAATCTTATGCGTTCGGCGGTGGAACTCGCCGAACTGTGGAGAAGCGACAAGATGTACCGCAAACTCGAGGCGCTGCTCATTGTGGCGGACGCGCAGTCGCTTTACATCGTGTCGGGAAGCGGAGAGGTAATCGAACCCGAAAGCGGTATTTGCGCGATAGGCAGCGGCGGGAACTACGCCCTTGCGGCGGCCCGCGCTCTTGCGGCGGCAACCGACCTCGACGCCAAGGAAATCGCCGTCCGCGCGCTCAAAATAGCGTCGGAACTGTGCGTTTTCACCAACGACCACATCACCGTGGAAACTGTGTGAGGTGACTATGGAACTTACCCCGAAACAGATTGTCAAGGAACTGGACAGATTCATAATAGGACAGCAGGAAGCAAAGATTGCCGTGGCAATCGCACTCCGCAACCGCTACAGGAGAAGCCGTCTCCCCGAAGAGATGCGCGAGGAAATCACGCCGAAAAATATTCTTATGAAAGGGCCTACCGGTGTGGGTAAAACGGAGATTGCGCGCCGTCTCGCGCGCCTTGTCCGCGCGCCTTTCGTAAAGGTGGAAGCCACCAAGTTCACCGAAGTGGGTTATGTCGGACGTGACGTCGAAAGCATAATCCGCGACCTGGTGGAAGTGGCTATCCGTATGGTCAAGGAAGAGAAGTTCAAGGAAGTTATGCCCCGCGCCACGGAAATCGCGGAGAACAAACTCGTCGAAGTGTTGTTGCCCCTCCGCAAGAAAGCGGACACGGGCGAGAAGTCGGACGCGCAACTCAAAGAGGAACTGCTCAGCGAGATTCGCGCGGGACACCTCGACGGAATCACCATAGAACTCGAAGTCAAACAGGAACCCAAGCCCATACAGATTGCCCCCGGCAATCAGCCCGGCGGAGAAATCGACATCGGCAACATTTTCGGCGGAATGTTCGGCGGAGCCAAGAAGAAGAAACGCAAACTGTCCGTCAAACAGGCTATGGATTTCATAGTCAATCAGGAAGCCGAAAAGATGGTCGACCAGGACGCCATCGTCACCGAGGCGCTCGCGAGAGCGGAGCAGGACGGCGTGGTGTTCCTCGACGAAATCGACAAGGTTGCCGCGCGTGCGGGCAGGGACCAGGGGCACGACGTTTCCCGCGAGGGCGTGCAACGCGACATTCTGCCCATAGTGGAAGGCAGCACCGTTCAGACCAAGTACGGCTCGATAAGGACGGATTTCATTCTGTTCATCGCGGCGGGCGCATTCCATATGTCCAAAATGGAAGACCTCATTCCCGAACTTCAGGGCCGCTTCCCTATCAGGGTCGAACTGGATAACCTCACCGAAGAGGACTTCGTCAAGATTCTCACCGAACCGGATAATGCGGTGCTCAAGCAGTACAAGGCGCTGCTCGGAGTCGACGGCGTGGAACTGGAATTCGACGACGACGCAATTCGCGAGATTGCCCGCGCCGCGTTCTACGAGAACGAGAACAGCGAGAACCTCGGCGCAAGACGTTTGCACGCGGTGCTCGAGAATCTGCTTAAGGACATTCTCTACGAAGCCGACGACAACGAGACCAAATCCATTCATATCGACAGGGCGTACGTTGAGGAACACCTCGCGTTTTCGCTCCGTGCCGCAAACCTCAGAAAGTATATTCTGTAACGAAAAGACAGTTTAAACGTGCGTTTTGAGCGGATAACATTCCGATTCTGGCGCGCGGAAGGACAACGAAATGATTTCCATTCCCAAGGGCACAAAGGATATGTTGCCTCAGGACGCCGCCGCGTGGCACTTCGTGGAGAACAAGGCGAGAGAAGCCGCCGCGCTTTTCTGCTTCCGCGAAATGCGCACTCCGACTTTCGAACATACCGAACTTTTCACCCGCGGCGTCGGCGAGACCACCGACATCGTCACCAAAGAGATGTATACCTTCGAGGATAAGGGCGGCAGGAGTATGACGCTCCGTCCCGAGGGCACCGCCGGCGTGGCGCGTGCGTTCATAGAGAACGGGCTTCAGCAGGGAGCGCTTCCTATGAAAGCCTACTATCTCGCTTCCGTCTTCCGTTACGAACGCCCGCAGAGTGGCAGACTGCGCGAACATCATCAGTTCGGCGTGGAACTGTACGGCAGTCACTCTCCGTACGCCGACGCCGAGGTGATTTCGCTTGCCTCTTATTTCCTGTCCAGCGTGGGGCTCGACGACCTCGTGCTTTACATCAACAGCATCGGCTGCAAGGAATGTCGTCCGCGTTACAATCAGGCTCTCAAGAAATACATCGGGGACAATCTCGCCGATATGTGCGGCAAGTGCAGAGAACGCTTCGACAAGAATCCTCTCCGTATTCTGGACTGCAAAGAGGAGTCCTGTCGCAGGATTACGGCGGCGGCTCCCGCAGTCACCGATTTTCTTTGTGACGACTGCAGGGCGCATTTCGAGGAGTTGCAGCGTATACTTTCCGCCGCGGGAATAAAATACGAAGTGAATCCCTCCGTGGTTCGCGGTCTCGACTACTACACCCGCACGGTGTTCGAGTTCGTCTCCCGCGACATAGGCGCGCAGGGGACCGTGTGCGGCGGCGGCAGATACAACAACCTCGTCGAGGAAGTCGGGGGCAAGCCCACTCCCGCGGTTGGTTTCGGTCTCGGGCTTGAGAGGTTGCTCCTGGTGCTGGGGAATACGGGCAGACTCGACGTGCCTGCGGAGAGGAGCGACCTTTATATCGCTTCCGTTGGCGAAAGTGCGGCGAGGTTCGCTCCCGCGTTTGCCGCTTCCTTGCGCAAAGAGGGCGTAAGCGTGGAATTCGACCTTATGGACAGGGGCGTGAAGGCGCAGATGAAATACGCCGACAAGACCGGCGCGCGTTTTGTCGCAGTCATCGGCGACGACGAAATGAACGCGGGAAAAGTGGCTCTCAAGAATATGGCGACGGGCGAAAGCGTCGAAGTGCC
>USGA01000044.1 GCA_900554085.1 uncultured Clostridia bacterium
ACGGCCCCGCCGATACCTACGCGCGTTTCAAGAAAATGCAGGGATACGAAGTGTTCCAGCCTATGGGCTTCGACGCTTTCGGTCTGCCTGCCGAGAACTATGCCATAAAGACGGGCATTCACCCTCAGGACAGCACGCTGAAGAACATCGCCACGATGGAGAACCAGTTGAAAGCAATCGGCGCTATGTACGACTGGGACTACGAAGTGATTACCTGCGTGCCCGAATACTACAAATGGACGCAGTGGCTTTTCCTGCAGATGTACAAGCACGGGCTTGCCTATCGCAAAGAGGCTCCCGTCAACTGGTGTCCCTCCTGCAACACGGTGCTTGCGAACGAGCAGGTCGTGCAGGGCGAGTGCGAGCGTTGCGGCTCCGTGGTCGAGCGTAAGAATCTCACGCAGTGGTTCTTCAAGATTACCGATTACGCGGAGGAACTGCTGCAGGACCTCAACAAACTCGATTGGCCCGAGAAGACCAAACTTATGCAGAAGAACTGGATAGGCAAGTCCTACGGCGGCGAAATCGAATTTGCCGTCAAGGACAGCGACGTCAAGTTCCGCGTTTTCACCACTCGTGCCGATACCGCTTTCGGCGTGACGTACGTGGTGCTTGCTCCCGAGAGCCCGCTGGTCGACAAGATAGTGACTCCGGAGTGCAAAGCGGCTGTCGAAGAATACAGGAAGAACGCCGCGAAGACCACCGAAATCGACCGTCTGGCGTCCAACCGTGAAAAGACGGGCGTGCTGACCGGAGCGTATGCGATAAACCCCGTCAACGGCAGGGAAGTCCCCATTCTCGTCGCAGACTACGTGCTGGCAAGTTACGGCACGGGCGCAGTTATGGGCGTTGCGGCGCACGACGAGCGCGACTACGTGTTCGCGCAGAAACTCGGTCTGCCTGTCGAACGCGTCGTGAAGGGCGTGGACGGCAACGACGAACTGCCTTTCTGCGACTACGGCGTGATGATAAATTCCGGAGAATTCGACGGTATGACCTCTGAAGAGGGCAAAATCGCCGTCATCAAAAAACTCGAGGAAGAGGGCAAAGGAGCGCTCAAGACCAATTACCGTCTGCGCGACTGGCTTATCAGCCGTCAACGCTACTGGGGAGCGCCCATTCCTATGATACATTGCGAGCACTGCGGCGCGGTGCCCGTGCCCGAAGAGGATTTGCCCGTCAGGTTGCCGTACAACGTCGACTTCAAGCCCGACGGCGAAAGTCCGCTTGCCAAGTGCGAGGAGTTTATGAATGTCAGGTGCCCCGTTTGCGGACGGCCCGCCCGTCGCGACCCCGACACCCTCGACACTTTCGTGTGCTCCAGTTGGTATTATCTCCGTTACCCCGACAACAAGAATTCGGAAAAGGCGTTCGACAGGGAGAAAATCGACAAGATGTTGCCCGTGGACAAGTATATCGGCGGCGCGGAACACGCCTGTATGCATCTGCTTTACGCGCGTTTCTTCACCAAGGCGCTCCGCGATATGGGTTATCTCGATTTCGACGAACCCTTCCTTTCTCTCGTTCATCAGGGCACCATTCTCGGCTCCGACGGTTTCAAGATGTCCAAGAGTCGCGGCAACGTCGTGTCTCCCGACGACAGCATAGAGAAGTACGGCGCGGACGTGTTCAGAATGTACCTTATGTTCGGTTTCAGTTACGTCGAGGGCGGTCCCTGGAACGATAACGGCATCGAAAGTATGGCGAAGTTCTTCGACCGCGTGGAGAGGCTTATCCGCAAGGGCAGCGGACAGGACGAAGCCCGCGTTTCGACCGAGGCGCAGGAAAAACTGGATTACGTGCGCAACAACACCATAAAATGCGTTTCCGCCGACATCGAGAATTTCTCGTTCAACACGGCAATCGCCCGCATAATGGAATTCGTCAACGCCGTTTACGATTACGTCAACGCGGGCGGCGCCACGGGCGAATTCTTCGAGGACTGCAGAAAGGACCTCGTCAGGCTGCTGGCACCGTTCGCGCCTCATTTCGCGGAAGAACTGTGGGAAATACTCGGTCAGGAATATTCCGTGTTCAACCAGCCGTTCCCCGTTTGCAACGAGGACGCTCTCGTGCTCAAGAAAGTGGAACTCGCCGTTCAGGTCAACAGCCGTATCCGCGCAAAGATAACGGTGGCTTCCGACGCTTCCCGCGAGCAAATCGAAAAGGCGGCTCTCGCGGCACTCGAGGGGCAACTCGACGGAGCACCCAAGAAGATAATCGTGGTGCCCGGCAGACTGGTCAACGTCATAGCGTAATCACACGCGCATCAACAGCACTTGCCGCCCGTGGGCGGCGGAGGATAAATAAATGCTCGACATCAACAGAATAAGGCAAAATCCCGCCGAAGTGGCGGCGGCTCTTCTCAAAAAAGGTTGCGAAGCGGATTTCACTCTGCTCATCTCGTGGGACGACGAGCGCAAAAAACGCATCTCCGACATCGAGCAGTTGAAAGCGCGCCGCAACAAAGTTTCCGCGGAAATCCCCGCCCTCAAAAAAGCGGGCAAACCCGTTGACGACATATTCAAGGAAATGCGCGCCATAGGCGACGAAATTTCCCGCGGGGACGAGGCAATCACCGCTCTCGAAGAGAGGATAACGGATTTCCTGTCCCGTCTGCCCAACATTCCCGACCCCGACCTGCTTCCCGGCGAAAAGGAAAACAATCAGGTGGTGAGAATGTTCGGCGAGCCTCCCGTGTTCGATTTCCCCGTCAAAAACCACGTCGATCTTTGCACGTCGCTGGGTTTGATTGACTACGAGCGCGGCGTCAAACTCGGCGGAAACGGATTCTGGATATACCGCGGTGACGGCGCCCGTCTCGAGTGGGCGTTGCTCAACTATTTCATCGAGGAGCACCTGAAAGACGGTTACGAATTCATCTTGCCCCCTCACCAACTCAATTACGCTTGCGGTTACGGCGCGGGGCAGTTCCCCAAATTCGCCGACGAGGTGTATTGGCTCGACCTCGACGAGGACAGGCATCGCAACCGTTTCATTCTGCCGACGGCGGAGACCGCGCTCGTCAATATGTACGCGGGCGAAATCATCGACGAAAGCAAACTTCCTATGAAGTTCTTTGCATACACCCCCTGTTACCGTAAAGAGGCGGGCAGCGCGAGAACGGAAGAACGCGGTATGATTCGCGGGCATCAGTTCAACAAGGTCGAAATGGTGCAGTACGCGCACCCTGCGCGCAGTATGGAAGCCTTCGAGGAACTCGTGAACAAGGCGGCGTCTCTCGTGGAGAAACTGGGGCTGCACTACAGAGTCTCCAAACTGGCGGCGGGCGATTGCTCCGCTTCTATGGCGAGAACTTACGACGTCGAACTCTGGATACCGAGTATGGGCATATACAAGGAGTGCAGTTCCGTCAGCAATGCCAACGATTATCAGACGCGCCGCAACAACACGCGTTACCGCGACAGCGTGACGGGCAAGCCCGCTTACGTCCACACCCTGAACGGCAGCGGTCTGGCGACAAGCCGTCTTATTCCCGCCATCGTGGAGCAGTTCCAGAATGCCGACGGCACGGTCACGATACCCGAAGTGCTGCGCAAGTGGATGGGCGGTCAGGAGTATCTCGGCAAGTAAGGATTCAGCCGTAAACCTGACATAAAAGAGTCAAATTGCGCGATGAAGTCGCGTTTGAAGCAAATTTATTTCCGTCAGAGGGCGGAGAGGAGGAAATATGAGGAAGGAACTCAAATCGTATGCCGACGAGGCTTACGGAATAGTTACGACGGCGGCGAACGACATAGGTTCCCGTCTGCCGGGCTCCGAGGGTGAGAAAAGGTTTGCGGACCTTATGGAGAGCAAACTCGACGCCATAGGCGTCAAACCCGTCAGAGAGAGGTTTATCGTCGCTCCCCGCGCCAGCATAGGCGGAATTCCCTACGCCGGTTGGGTGGGCATTGTCGGCGCGGTGCTTATGTTCGTGCCGTATTTCTACGGACTGGTGTTCTTTGCCTGTCTGGCAACGTGGGTATGGCTGGTTGCAAGCGTATTCCTTTACAAGACCTGGTTCGACCCCTGCTTCCGTCAGGAACCTTCGCAGAACGTTTACGGCGAAGTGCTCCCCAAGGACGGCAAGTATAAGTACACGGTCATTCTGTCGGCGCACCTCGACACCAGTTGGAACTGGAAACATTCGCTTTCCGTCAAGAAAAACCCCGCGCCCGCATTCATCAAGATGGGTATCGGTATCGTGGCTTTCCTGTTCCTTACCGTGATGTCTCTCACGATGTTCATAATTGCCTGCAAGTACGTGTGGCTGCCCGACACTTCGACGGTGGGAAGTGCGATACGCGTTATGGAAATGCAGACCGTCCTCAGTCAGTTGCAGGTCGCGCTGTACGTGCTTCTGCCCGTGTTCGTCATCCCCGGGTGTTTTATGGTCACTCTGTGGGCGGACAAGAATCCCCGCACGGCTTCCCCCGGCGCAATGGACAACGCGACGGGCATCGGCATTGCATACGCCGCCACCAAGTATTTCGTGGACAATCCCGACGCGCTCCCCGAGGGTTGCAGGATAATCAACGCCAATCTCGGCTCCGAAGAGGCGGGACTCAGAGGCTCCATAGCGTTCACCAAGAAACACAAGGACGACGACCTCCTCGGCGACAGATGCTACAACATCAACATCGATTCCATAGCCGACGAGGGTTATTATTCCGCGATAAACGGCGACGTGTGGCAATTCACCAAGTTCGACAAGGGGCTTGAGAACATACTCGCGGAGTCCATCGAGGAAGTCACGGGACAAAAGGCCATCAGAATGCAGAATCCTGTCGGCGGCTGCGATTCCACGCCTATGACCAAAGCGGGCATAAAGAGCATCACCTTCGCGGCCCAGCACCCCACGCTCACCAATTACTATCATACGTTTAACGACGTTGCAGAGCGTTTCAGCGTCGACACCGTTCACGCGGGGCTGGACATAGTTCTTCGCTGCGTGGACAAGATTGCGGCGGCGGAAGGCGTAACCGTCAAAGCGGCACCCGCTCAGGCCGACGAAGCGAAAGCCCAAGAGGCTGCCGAGCCCGTCGAGGACAAAAAGGACTGACGACGATTTCCCTCGCGGGCAAGCGCCCGCGAAATGGGAAAGAGGACAGTCCGAACAAGTCGACGTTCGCATCGGGATTGAGCAAAAGAACGTTGCGCACGAAAAAGACAAAAGGAAACCGCTCCGTATTCGGAGCGGTTTTTGCGTCTCTTGTTTCCGACCGTTTGCCGACGGATGTCGTCAACCCTCGGTGACCGAGCCGTCTTCGCCGTCGGTTTCGCCGCCTTCGCCTTCGCCTTCGTCTGTCGTGATTGTGGACTTGAGGGCAGGGTGCGTTGCGCCTTCCGCAATTTCCCAGTAGCCCGTGTCGAGGTTGAGGTAATCACCGCCGACGGCCCATTCGGGCACTTCGGTGCGTTTTTCTTCGGTCAGCACTTCCACTTTTTCAAAAGCGGTCTTTTCTTCGTCGGAGAGTATTGCGCCGTTGACCGTCACGGTGTTGCCCTCGAAGTAGTAGACTTTTTCGACGGCGGGCGTCAGGGAAGCGTTGTAGTACGCCACGAAATTGCCCGTCTTCAGGGAAGCGGAGGCGTTATTCGCGACGGTTATGTCAAGTTCGTTGTAGACGCGGCTGTAATCGGTCGCCGCCGCGGAATATCCGACCGCCCCGCCGACGTAGGCGTACTTTGCGCCGTCGTTGAGGGTGACGGAGATTGTTCCCGTGACATAGCAGGAATCGACGGCGGAGCCGCGCTCCATTCCCGTAACGCCGCCTACGTACACGGAGGAACCGTTTGCGGTGACGGTAGTTTCGGCGTGCACGCGGCAATTGTCGAGGGTGACCTTATTTTCGCCCGCTACGCCGCCCGCGAACACCGAACCTCCGTTTGCTTTGAGCACGAAAGTCGTTCCGTCATCGGTGGTGCAGCGGGAAATTTTGCCGAAATTGGTTCTTCCCGCAAACGCGCCCGCATACACCGCGGCGGTTCCGTTTGCCGATATGCTGCCTTTGACTTCGCATTTCTCGACGGAAAATCCCTGCAGGTTGCCGACGAATCCGCCTACGTAAGCGTTTCGGGCTTCGACTGACAAGGTGACTTTGACGTTGCCGTTTTCGATTTTACCGCCGTCGGTGAGCACGTCATAGGTGCCGCCGACGAATCCCCCGACGTAAGCGTTGCCCGTCGTGAGGACGTAGGCGGAGAGG
>USGA01000045.1 GCA_900554085.1 uncultured Clostridia bacterium
CCCTCCCCCGCAGGCGATTCCTTCGACGATTTTCTGGCGGGCTCCGACGGCGGCGCGGGCGAAGCGGTTGCGGCTAACCCCGAAAACAAACTGGTCACCTTCCTCAAATCGGTGTTCGGCGTGGGGCAGAAAGGCGACCGCGTTCCGGGCGGAGAGAAATTCAGTTACTATTTTTATTTCACGGGGCAGAACGTAATTTACGCGCTCGTCGCCACTTATCTCTCCGCATACTTGCTTATGCAGGGTATCGGCGCCGAAAAAATAGCGCTCGTTATGCTACTCGTAAAGATATGGGACGGCATCAACGACGCCCTTTTCGGAGCAATCATCGACAAAGTCAAGTTCAAGAGCGGCAACAAATTTATGCCGTGGCTAAAAATGTCGGTGGTTCTAATCCCGCTTTCGGTTGTTTTTATGTTCGGTATGCCTGCCGGCCTGTCCGAAGCGGGGAAACTCGCCTGGTTTGCAGTCGCTTACATTCTTCACGACACGTTCTATACCCTGTGCGACGCGCCGCTGTACGGCAGCGTGACCGTGCTCACCGACAACTTCGCCGAACGCGAGAAGATGATGTCGGTCAAAGGTATATTCGGCACGGCGGGCAACGGACTGACTGGTTTGTTGGCCACGGTATTGATAAGTCGCGCAGTCGGTCTGTCCTATTTCTTTGTTGCGCTCATCGCCGCGGTAGTCGCCTTTGCGACTATGCTTCCGTTCTGTCTCAAAGGACGCGAGCGCGCTCCCGCGCCCCCGCCCGAAAAGCAGTTCACCATAAAAGGTATGCTGAAATACCTTTTCTCCAACAAATACCTGCTGATTTACTACCTCGCATTCCTGTTCTCGTCGGGACTGAGCCTGCTCGGTCCGCTGCAATTGTTTATGTCGTATTACGTCTTCGGCAGCGAACTGGTCACTTTGTACGTCGGCGTCATAACCACTGTGCCATACGTACTCGCCGCGCTTGCCGTGCCGTATCTCCTCAAAAAAATAAACAAAATAACCCTTTACAAGTCTGCCCTGCTGACTTCCGTGGTGATATGTCTGCTGATGTTCCTCTTCGCCAGAGGAAGCGTGCCCGCATACATAGCACTGTCGGTGGCGAACGCTTTCCCGACGGCGATTACGGGCGTTTTGCTGTTTATGTTCACCCCCGACTGCGCCGAATACGGCAGATTCAAGACGGGCATAGAAGCGAAAGGCATAACTTTCTCTTTGCAGACCTTTATGGCAAAAGTAACGGGAGCAATACAATCTTCTCTCGGTCTCGCGCTCATCGGGCTGTTCGGCTGGCAAGCGGTACAGGCGGACAGTTTCGCTGACCTGGTCGAGCAAGGAGTAACGCAGACGCCCGAAGCAATCAACGGTCTGTGGATAACGTGTATCCTCGTGCCTTTGATAGGCAATTTCGTCGCATTCTGCATCTTGCAGTTCTACCGTCTGAAAGACAAGGACGTCAACCTTATGATGCGCGCAAACACGGGCGAAATCACAAAGGAAGAGGCGATGAAAGGCATAAAATGCCGCCTGTGAAGCGCATTTTTCACGCTCGATTAACACATTCGACACTTGTCAAAAATGTGTTGACAATCCGTTTCAACAATTCTAAAATGTCTTAAACAGTCCATAGGACTGTGGTTGTGCCGCGGAGCGGCACGTCGACAAAGGCGTCACACGGGTTCTTTCGGCACGGTTTGTCGGAACGGACAACGCCACCGCACGCGGCGGACAAACTTAAAACAGAACACCTTTTTTCCGCTGCCGCAGGCGGTCTCCCACGGAGCCGCACGGCAGCGTGCCTTTTATAACGGACGGAGTATTTATGATTAAAACGCTCACAAAAAGTATCAGACAGTACAAGAAAGAGTCGATACTCTCTCCCGTACTCGTCTCGCTGGAGGTCACGCTCGAGTGTCTCATTCCTCTGTATATGATGACGATGCTCGACAAGATTCAGGTGGACAACTCGCTGACCAACATTCTCAAATGGGGCGGAATACTGCTCGCGCTTGCGGCGTTTTCCCTGGTATTCGGTATGCTGGCGGGCAAATACGCCGCCACCGCTTCGGCGGGCTTTGCGACCAACCTGCGCGGAGATATGTTCGACAAAATACAGACATTCTCTTTTGCCAACATCGATAAGTTCTCCCCCTCCAGTCTGGTTACGCGACTGACCACGGACATCACCAACATTCAGACGGCTTATATGATGATAATCCGCGTTGCGGTGCGCTCGCCCATTATGCTCATAATATCGCTGGTGATGACTTTCACCATCAATGCCAAACTGGCAAGCATTTTCCTTGCGATATCCGTCGTTCTCGGTTTGTTGCTCTTCATAATCTTCAAGAAGGCAATCCCGATTTTCGAGCGCGTATTCAAGAAATACGACAAGATGAACGAGTCGGTGCAGGAAAACGTCAAAGGTATGCGCGTGGTCAAGTCCTACGTGCGAGAGGACTACGAAAGCAAGAAATTCGCCGCAACGGCGCAGAGCGTTCGTATGGACTTCCAGCGCGGCGAACGTCTCATAGCGTTCAACACCCCCGCGATGCAACTCAGCATCTGGCTGGCAATCACCCTGATATGCTACTTCGGCACCAGCACTATAATAAACTCCAACGAAGAGGCTATGACTTCCTCCGCGCTCTCCTCTCTCATCGTGTTCGCGGCACAGTGCCTCAGTTCGCTTATGATGCTGTCGATGGTTATGGTTATGATTTCCATTGCCCGCGCGTCCGCGGAACGAGTCGTCGAAGTCCTGCACGAGGAAAGCACGCTGCATAATCCCGAAAATCCCGTGTACGAAGTGGAGACCGGCGACGTGGAATTCCGCGGCGTTTCCTTCAAGTATTCCGCAAAAGCCGAGAGAAACGCGCTGCAGGGGATAAACCTCAAGGTTTCGTCGGGACAGACCGTCGGTATATTAGGCGGCACGGGCAGTTCCAAGACTACCCTCGTCAGCCTCATTCCCAGGCTGTACGACGCCACCGAGGGCGAAGTCCTCGTCGGCGGAAGAAACGTGAAAGAATACGACCTCGAGGCGCTCCGCAATCAAGTGTCCGTGGTGCTTCAGAAAAACGTGCTCTTCTCCGGCACAATCAAAGAAAATCTCCGCTGGGGCAACCCCGACGCAACCGACGACGAACTCATCGCCGCCTGCAAACAGGCTCAGGCTCACGACTTCGTTATGTCTTTCCCCGACGGCTACGACACATTCATCGAACAGGGCGGCTCCAACGTCTCGGGCGGTCAGAAACAACGCCTCTGCATTGCGCGCGCTCTGCTCAAAAAGCCCAAAATCCTCATTCTCGACGACTCCACGTCCGCGGTGGACACCAAGACCGACTCCCTTATCCGCGCCGCTTTCCGCGAGGAAATACCCGGCACGACCAAGTTCATCATCGCGCAACGCGTGGCTTCCGTCGAGGATTCCGACCTCATCGTGATAATGAACGACGGGCAAATCGCTGCGACGGGTACGCACGAGGAATTGCTGGCAAACAACCGTATATATCAGGAGACCTACTACTCTCAGAACAAAATCGGGGCAAACGCCTCCGCCCTCAAAGACCTCCC
This sequence comes from uncultured Clostridia bacterium, assembly GCA_900554085.1. Taxonomy (GTDB): domain Bacteria; phylum Bacillota; class Clostridia; order Christensenellales; family CAG-917; genus Limadaptatus. The sequence continues at coordinate 3,577 of USGA01000045.1, forward strand.
GTCGGACGACGGGAACGGAAACCGAGCCGAAGGGGGTGACCGTCAATGAAGAGAAACATCGAAATCAAAAAAGGCAGCGCCGTAAAGACCCTCGGGAAACTGTTGCGCTATATGGCGCACTATTATAAGTGGGAATTCCTGCTTGTTGTGTTCTGCATAATCGTCAACGCCGTGGCGGGCATAAGTTCCTCGGTCTTCCTCGAGATGCTCGTCGACGAAGTAATCACGCCGGGGCTTTCGCTCGGTTTCGACGCCGTCAAGGACAAACTTTCCGTCATCGTGGGCATAATGGCGGGGATATACGCTTTCGGTCTCATCTGCTCTCTCGTCTATTCGCAGATAATGGCGATTGTCACGCAGGGATTCCTCAAACACGTCCGCACGGATATGTTCGACAGAATGCAGACCTTCCCCATCAAGTATTTCGACACGCACACGCACGGTGACATAATGAGTTATTTCACCAACGACACCGACGCCATCCGTCAGTTGATTTCACAGAGTCTCCCCCAGACCACTCTGTCGGCGGCGGCGATAATAACTCTGTTGTTCGTTATGCTCAACAGCAGCGTATATCTCACCCTCGTCGTGCTTGCGGGCGTCGCAGTGATGTTCGTTGTCACAAAAATAATCGGCGGAAGGAGCGCAAAATTCTTCATTCGTCAGCAGAACTCCATAGCGAGGACGGAAGGTTTCGCCGAAGAAATGCTGCACGGTCAGAAAGTCATCAAGGTGTTCTGCCACGAGGAAGCGGCAAAGCGCGATTTCGCCAACGTCAACGGACAATTGTTCTCCGATATGGACAAAGCCAACAAATACGGCAATATCCTTATGCCCACGATAGGCAACATCGGACACGTGCTTTTCGTCGTGGTGGCGATCGTCGGCGGTGCGCTGGTGCTCGGCGGAGTGCGAAACGTCACCCTCTCGGAAGGAATAACCGACATCATTTCAATGGGCGTCATCATCGCGTTCCTGAATATGAGCAGACAGTTCACACTAAACTTCTCTCAGATTTCTATGCAGATAAACTCCGTCGTTATGGCAATCGCAGGTTCGGCGCGTATTTTCGATTTCCTCGCCAACGAGCCCGAACAGGACGACGGATACGTCACTCTCGTCAACGCGAAGGTCGACGGGGACGGCAACATTTCCGAATGTGAGGAACGCACGGGCAGATGGGCGTGGCGTCACCCCCACAAAGCCGACGGGACGGTCACCTACACCGAACTCAAGGGCGACATACAGATGTACAACGTCGATTTCGGCTACGTGCCCGAGAAACTCGTGCTGCACGACGTTACCCTCTACGCAAAACCCGGTCAGAAAATTGCGTTTGTCGGCGCGACGGGCGCAGGCAAAACGACGATAACCAACCTCATCAACCGCTTCTACGACATCGAGGACGGCAAAATCCGTTACGACGGCATCAACATCAATAAGATCAAAAAGGAAGACCTGCGTCATTCCTTAGGAATTGTATTGCAGGATGTCAACCTGTTTACAGGTACCGTTATGGATAATATCCGTTACGGGAAACTGGATGCTACCGATGAGGAAGTGATCGCAGCGGCAAAAGCTTCCCATGCACACAGTTTTATCAAGCGTCTGCCGCATGGTTATGACACCGTAATGTCAGAGGACGGCGGTAATCTTTCCCAGGGACAGAAACAGTTGTTATGTATTACCCGTGTTATGCTCTGCCTGCCGCCAATGCTGATTCTGGATGAGGCAACTTCATCCATTGATACGCGGACCGAGATCAGGATCCAGAAAGCGTTTGCAAAAATGATGAAAGGACGTACCAGTTTTATTGTGGCTCATCGTTTGTCGACCATTCAGGAAGCGGATATTATCCTTGTGATGAAAGATGGCCATATTATTGAGCAGGGACGTCATGAAGAATTGCTCGCCCAAAAGGGATTTTATGCAAATCTTTATGAGAGCCAGTTTGTAAATACATCCTCGCAGGCATAAGGATTTTGGAAAAATAAAAGTTATACTAATCCACATAATAAATGGTGCGTGAGCCGTCAATGCTCTCCATTGTGGAGGTTGTGATGAAATCTTTGACTGCCTCTTTATCTCTTGCGAGAAGACAGTCAAAGATTTTTTTTGCACTGTAATATAATTCTTTGGTGCCATATTTTTGTCCGTAGCGGATCCAGAGACTGCATACAAGATCGCGGAACGAGATAAAAAAGAGAGGGAGCAGAGTGTTGCCACTGATGTAGGCAATCTCGTGGCTGAACTCAAAAATGAGAGAAGCCGTCTTTTCCGGGTCAGTACAGTTTTCCATCTGGTAGACATATTCCTGAAGCCCTAACAGTTCTTTATCTGATGCACGGTCAATCGCAAACTGGGAGGCTTCCACCATAAACATGATTCTTGCTTCCAGCACGGATTTTACTTCACGGTTTTTTAAAACGCCGCCATTGTAATTCATGATGGCAACGAGTGTGTCTAAAGAACCGTCTCTGTGATAGTCTGCGACAAAGGTTCCGATTCTTGGACGGACCACGAGAAAACCTTTCTTTTCCAGTTCGGCGATGGCTTCCTGTGACATTTCTGCAACAGCAGCAGCTACTGCTTTCATTTGCTT
>USGA01000046.1 GCA_900554085.1 uncultured Clostridia bacterium
GTGAAATACACCCCGACACCGCCTCCGCATACGACGCGGAAGAGAGACTTTATTGTGCCGAAATCGACCTTGCGGCGCTGAACGCAGCCGAACGCGGCACGACGTCTTTCGTCGCGTTCTCCAAATATCCTCCCGCAGAGCGTGACCTTGCCGTTGTTGTCGCCGACGGAATTCCTGCGGGCGATATGCTTGCCGCAGTCAAGAACGGCAAAATCAAGAACCTCGTTTCCGCCGAGATATTCGACGTCTACAAAGGCGCGCAGGTCGGAGAGGGCAAAAAGAGCGTTGCGCTCGGTTTTGCGTTCGCCTCTCCCGTCCGCACCCTGACCGACGAAGAAATAGCCGCGGAAATGAAAAAAATACTGGGAATTCTGAAACGCGGGTTTGCGGCAGAGATAAGACGCTGACCCCGAGAGGCTGTTTTGTTCGACAAAAAGAGTCTGGACACCCTGGAATACGGCAAAATACTTGCCGAATTGTCTGCGTACGCACAGTCCGAAGGCGGCAAGCGCGACGCGTTGTCGCTTGCGCCGAAAACCACCCTCGAAGCCGCGGAAAGGGAACTTTCTTTGACTGCCGAGGCCGACAGGGTGCTGTTCGATTTTTCGGTCAATCCCTCTTTTGCCGTTGACGAAATCTCGGAGGTGCTGCAAAAAGCGGACAAAGGCGCGGTGCTTTCCATTCCCGAAATTCTGAGAGTGGGACGCGCGTTGCGCATTGCGCGTCGCGTCGTGTCGTCGGTTTCCAAAGTCAACGGAATTCCGCTCGTAACAGAGATGGTTTCCGCCTTATACAGCGACGACGCGCTGGAAAAACGCATATTCGACGCGTTCATCTCCGATACGGAAATCGCTGACGCCGCCTCGCTCGAACTTCGCGAGATAAGGCGTCGTATCCGCAAAATAGGCGACCGTATCAAAACGGCGCTTCAGGCTTTCGTCGGCTCTCCGACCTACAGAAAATATCTGCAGGACGGCATAGTGACTGTGCGCGGCGACAGGTACGTCATTCCCGTAAAAAGCGAATTCAAAGGAATGATTGCGGGGCTTGTTCACGACCAATCGGCATCCGGTGCGACTTTGTACATCGAGCCTATGCAGGTGGTCAATCTCAACAACGACCTTAAGACGGAAAAACTTGCCGAAGACGCCGAAATAGAACGGATTCTGCGCGATTTTTCTTTCACCGTGTCGGGGCTTTCGGAGGCGCTTTCGCGCAGTTACGAAACCCTTGTCGCGCTCGACCTCGTCTTTGCACGCGCTCAATTGGCGCGGGCGCAGAAAGCCGTTCGCCCCACGCTGAACGGCAACGGCGAAATATCCGTAAAGGCAGGCAGACACCCTCTCATCGACCCCAAAACCGTTGTGCCGTTGACGCTGAGGCTCGGTGAAGACGACAGAATGTTGCTTATAACGGGGCCGAACACGGGCGGTAAAACGGTCACTCTGAAAATGTGCGGACTGTTCGTGCTTATGGCTTTGTCGGGGCTTTACATTCCCGCAAAAAGCGCCGACTTGCCGCTTGTGGACGGCGTTTACAGCGATATCGGCGACGAGCAGAGCATCGAACAGAGCCTTTCGACATTTTCGGCACACATAAAGAACATATCCGAAATTCTCGGCAGACTGACCAACAAGTCGCTCGTGCTTTTCGACGAACTCGGCGCGGGCACCGACCCGAGCGAAGGCGCGGCGCTCGCCGTCGCCGTGTCGGAATACGTTATGAATACGGGCGCAAAATCGCTTGTTACTTCCCATTTCAACGACCTCAAGGAATTTGCTTTGACCGCGAAAGGCGTTGTGACCGCCTGTATGGAATTCGACACCGCTACTTTCCGTCCCACTTTCCGACTTGTGATGGGAGCAATAGGCACTTCCAACGCGCTCGACATCGCTACGACGCTTGGGCTGAATCCCGAGATAATAGAGAACGCACGTTCCCGAATATCCGCTGACAAGCGCGAATTCGACAACGTTTTGTCCGCGGCCGAGGAGACGCGCAGGCGTGCGGAGAAACTGGTGACCGACGCGGACGCCGACCGTGAGAAAGCGGCGAGTGTGCTCCGCGAAGCGGAAGCGCACAAGCGCGAAATAGACGAAAAGCGCGAGAAACTCAATGACGCGATAAGAAAACGCACCAAGGACCTCATTGAGGATTCCGTCGCCGAGGCCGACGACATAATCGAGCAACTTAGAGATATGCTGGACAAGGAAGAGGTCACGGACGCCGACCTGTTCTCCGCGCGGGCGCTCAGGCGCAAACTCGAAAAAATGTCGGCGAAGTACGACGAGGAAAGCGTGGTAGAGGACGAGCCCGACGACACGCCTTTGAAATCGGGTGACCCCGTATGGGTGAAATCGGTTGCCAAGCGGGGAGTTTTTCTGTCGGCAAACAGCAGGGGCGAAGCGCAGATAAGTCTGGGCAAAATCACCCTCAAGATAAAGAAAGGCGACTACTACAAGGTGAAAAAATAACCGCGCAACCGTTTGCCCGACGGCAAATGCCGTTCGGGGAAGGCGGGCGACGGGTTGCCGACCGGTCGAGGAAAGCAACAAAACGGAAAGAGTATGACAAACGTTTACGTTCAGAAAGAAGACGTATCGTTGCCGCAAGGGGCGCGGTACAATCAGATTTTCGGCATAATTCTGCAACTCATCGGGTTGGGACTCATCGCCGTTGCGGTGGTCTACAGCCTTTACGCTATCATCGCCGTCGTCGTATTTTTTGCCGCGGGGCTTTACCTTACCCAGCGTTTTTACTCCAACGCACGGAAATACGAATACGCTTACAACGAAACCCGTCTGCTTGTCGTGAAAACAAACCTTGTCGGACAGACCAGACAGATTGCCAACGTGCCTTTTGCCGACGTGATTTCCTTCGGAAGTTTTACGGACGTAGTGCTTGCGGCGGACACCGTGGCGACGGGGAATGTTGCCTCCGATGATGTAAAAGCGTTGTTTTTTGCTTGCGGCGATGCGAAAAGCAGGCTTTTGTTTGCGCCCGACGAATACCTCTCGGGGCTGATAAAAGACCGCCTTGCCGCCACCGAAAAAGACACGGCAAAAGAGGAGGCGGACAGATGATTTATCTCGATAACGCCGCAACAACAAGGGTTTACGACGTCGCAAACAAAGTGCTTTGCGACACGAACGCCGATTTTTATTTCAACGCTTCCGCATTGTACGGCAAGGCTGCCGAAGCGGAAAGACGCCTCACCGCCGCGCGGAAAACGCTCTCGGATATGCTCCGTGCAGACGACGGCGAAATTTATTTCACGTCCGGCGGAACCGAGTCGGACAACACCGCGCTTTTCTGTTCGCGCAAGCAAAAGGGCGGCAGAATAATCGTGGGCGAGGGCGAGCACGACGCGGTGATAAATCCCGCAAAACAACTTCAGCAACAGGGGTTCGACGTCGTTTTCGCTCCCATTAAAAAAGACGGGGCGGTGGACGTAGACAAATTTGCCGATTTGCTGACTCCCGACGTCTCGCTCGTTTCCGTTATGCACGTAAGCAACGAGACGGGCGCGGTGAACGATATCGCGAAACTTGTCGCAATGACAAAGCGGATTGCGCCAAAGGCGCTCTTTCACAGCGACGGCGTTCAGGCGTTTTGCAAAATTCCCGTCAATCTCCGTGCGCTCGGGGTCGATATGTACAGTCTGTCGGGGCATAAAATCCACGGCCCCAAAGGAATCGGCGCGCTGTATGTAAAAAAGGGCGCTTCCGTACACCCTTTGCTTTACGGCGGCGGACAGGAAAAGGGATTTCGCTCGGGGACGGAAAACACGCCGCTGGTCTTTTCTTTCGTGTCCGCGGCAGAGCAGTATATGTCTGCTTGTGCGGAAAATAATTCTAAGAAACGCAGTTTAATAGAATACTTGGAGCGCTTGCTTACGGATAATATCGCGAATACCGTGACAATAACCGATTTGAGCAACTGTGCCCCGCACATTCTGACCGTGGCTTTTGACGGAGTGCGCGGCGAAGTCGTGTCGCACGAACTGGAAAAAAGCGACATTCTCGTCGGAATCGGTTCGGCGTGCAGTTCGCACCGCGAAAGCAGATTCAAAAAATTGCTGGGGCTTGACGCGACGCATCGCGACGGTATAGTGCGATTCAGCGTTTCGGAATTCAACACGCGAGAGGAAATGGAAATCGTCGCCGCGGCAACCGCCGAAGCGGTGAAGCGGCTTCGTATGTACGCCGCAAAATAAATTCGGCGAGTAAACCAATTGCGTTGCAGTCGGACAAGTCGGACCGACAACTCGCTATAACGCGTGTCGGAAGCGATTCGGCACGAATGACGGAGGGATATGGACAAAGTAGTAGTCATCAGGTACGGAGAAATTTTTCTCAAGGGCAAGAACAGAGAGTATTTCGAGTCCCTGCTCATAAAAAACATAAAAAGCGCGCTCGGCGGCATTGACTGCAGGTTTACGCGCAGTCAGGGGCGTTACGCCGTCGAAGACTTCGACGTTTCGGAAACTGAGGAGATAGTTTCCCGTCTGCAGAAGGTGTTCGGGATACATTCGCTTTCGGTTGCGACCAAGACTGCCGTCGGTTTCGACGAGGACTTTGCCCCCATTCGCGCGGCACTCTCCGCAAGTGCCGACGAAGCCGTGGCGACGTTCGGAGCGGCAAGACGGCTGAAACGCGGCGACGGTGACCTCAGGCGTTCGCCCGTTCGTTTCAGGGTGACTGTCAAGCGTGCGGATAAGCGCATACCCGCGACTTCGGCGGAAATAGCGGCGTCGCTCGGCGGCACCGTGCTCGAAAAGGGCTGTTTCAAAGTTGACCTGACAGACTACGAAGTGGAATTCAAGGTCGATATTCGCGAAAACGGATTTGCGTATATTTCCAGCGACAGCGTTGCGGGGGCGGGCGGTTTGCCCGTCGGTTGCTCGGGCAGAGGAATGTTGCTTCTCTCCGGCGGTATAGATTCCCCGGTTGCCGCTTATCTTATGGCAAAACGCGGTATGAAAATATTCGCCGTGCACTTTTCTTCGCCGCCTTACACGTCTGATAAGGCTCGCGACAAAGTGGTGGATTTGCGCGACAAACTCACGCCTTATACGGGTTCGACCAAACTTATGGTCGTGCCTTTCACCGACATACAACTTGCCATACACAAGTTCTGCCCGGCAAGTTTTATGATTACCATTATGCGCCGTTTTATGATGAGAATCGCCTGTCGTCTCGCCGAGCAGAACGAGTGCGGCGCGCTCATCACCGGCGAGAGTCTGGGGCAGGTGGCTTCGCAGACGGTGGAAAGTATGACGTGCACGGGCGCCACCGCGACGCTCCCGATATTCCGACCTCTCATCGGTCTGGACAAGGACGAAATAACGGATATAGCCAAGAAAATAGACACTTTCGACATTTCAATCAGACCTTACGAGGATTGTTGTACAATATTCCTGCCCAAAGCCCCGGCCATTCATCCCGATATCAGGGCGGTGGAAAGGGCGGAAGCCGCATTGGACATCGAATCGTTGGTGCAGGCGGCTGTCGACGGAGTGGAAATATTCTGAAAATTATTTCCGACGTTTGAAGAATTTAACGTGCGACAAAACAAAAAACGCTTTCGGCAAGAAAGCGTTTTTCGTCTTTTGCGACTTTGTCAACGGCGGAAAAGATAAGGCGACACGGGCGCGGTCGACGGCGGATAGCAGGATTTTTCGGCACTTCCCACCTCGATATCGCCGCCTTTTATCCGCGCTCGCACGGTGTATACCGCTTCGCCTCCGAAAGTGAACGGAGTGTGTTCCACCGTGTATTCTCCCGTTGAGATGTCTTTTCCCCCGTAGGTCAGACGGCTTTCTTCGTCGGAAGCGCCGCCGGAAAACTGCGCTATCTTTCTTTCCCCGAGCAGGTCGCGACAAAACACCTCGTATTCGAGAGCGGCTTCCGTGAGGACATTGAGCCGCACTTTACCGTTCGCGGTTGTTATGTCGAATCTCGGGGAGTTGTCGGCAAACCTGGATTTCCCGTCGGCAGAGGAAAATCTCTTGGAAACCAACCGCTTTTCGACGTATTCGGAGGGGGTAAAGGGGGTTGCATATGTGAGTGTGCCGCCGACGAAAGTAGAATACACGTCGACGTCGCGCACCTCGACACCGTCAGAAACGGCAAAGCCCTGCGGCGCGGAAGACGAATACATCTCGCGCAGA
>USGA01000047.1 GCA_900554085.1 uncultured Clostridia bacterium
GGTCACCACGAGTACCACGCAGGACGGCGTGATCCCCGTCTTTCTGCATTTGATATCCAGGAATTTTTCGCCGCCGAGTTCGGCACCGAAACCCGCTTCGGTGACGACGTAATCGGCGTGGGTGAGGGCGGTCATTGTCGCCATAATGCTGTTGCAGCCGTGCGCTATGTTCGCAAACGGGCCGCCGTGAACGTAGGCGGGCGTGCCCTCGAGAGTCTGGACGAGGTTGGGTTTGGCGGCGTCGCGGAGCAATATCGCCATTGCGTCCTCGCCTCCTATATCGCGCGCCGTCACTTCGGAGCCGTCCTCGGCGTATCCCACAACTATGTTGCCGAGCCGTCTTTTGAGGTCGGCAAAGTTCTCCGCCATACATAACACCGCCATAATCTCGCTTGCCGCGGTGATGACAAAGCCGTCCTTGCGGGGCACTCCGTTTGCGGTGCCGCCCAATCCGATTTCCACCACGCGCAGGGCGCGGTCGTTCATATCGAGACAGCGTTTCCACACGACTTCCTTTATGACGGGGGTTTTGCCGAAATGAATGTGATTGTCTATGAGCGCTGCCAGCAGGTTGTTAGCCGCTGTGATTGCGTGGAAGTCGCCCGTGAAATGCAGGTTGATGTCCTCCATAGGAATTACCTGAGCGTATCCGCCGCCGCAGGCTCCGCCCTTGATGCCGAACACGGGGCCGAGGGAGGGCTCGCGGAGCGCCAGCGCAACCTTTCTTCCGGTACGGTTCAGCCCGTCGGCAAGGCTTATGCTTACCGTCGTTTTGCCTTCTCCGAGCGGAGTGGGATTCATTGCCGTAACAAGTATGAGTTTGCCGCGTTTGCCCTCGGCGCAGGCGGGCACCTTGGCCTTGTATTTTCCGTAACATTCGGTTTCGTCGGCGGTGTAGCCGAGTTTTGCCGCGATTTCGGTTATGGGACGAGGAGTAACGCTTCTTGCGATTTCGGCGTCGGTGAGCATTTGTTTTCTCCTTGGATTTCAGTCGCGTATACCTCCCGAGAGGCAGTCGCGACGGTCTGTGTTTTTTTTCACTATAATACACCCGACGGTTTTTTTCCACCATTTGGGGCGGCGGCGACAAAAAAATATTGCGCGCGCAGGCGTTATCATATATAATAACGCCGTAAACGGTCACATTTGCAAGGGGGATATTTTATGAACAGACCGCTCGGCAAAAAAGAGAAAGTGCAGATAGGGTTGCTCGCGCTTGCGTGCGTGATTATAGTGCTCGGCATACTCTTCCTCGTCAACGCTATGCAGGAAAATCCCGAAGACGGATTTTTCCCCGCGTTTTGCGAGATTGACAACATTCTCGGGAAATACATCATCGTCATCGTGACTATGGCTTGCGGAATAATGCTGTTTTCGAACGTCGGTATTACTTTCGAGGACAGGAAACTCCGCAACGGACTCACAATAGGCATTACCACGTTTTCCACGGTCCTTACCGTGCCGCTCGTGTACGTGTTCATAGCCATACTGCCTTATGCAGGCAATCCCGTCCCGTTTGAGCAACTCAACGCTCTCGACGCTATTATGAGAATGGACCTCATATATCAGGGATTCGTGGCCTGGTTCGGCGACGGCGCGTTCCTGTGGGTGGTGCTTGTGGTTATGCTTCTGTTGTCCTTGGTGTTCATCACATTCCCGCTCCTCACGGGTATACTCGCCGTGAAGTGCGACAAAACTCTAGGCGTCAAGAAAAAGGGCGGTTTCGGCGTCATAGTGCTTCCCGTTGTGGCGAAGCAACTCGCCGCGGCGGAAGCGGCGGGCGAGACGACCGTGCCCGAAGACGAATCAGAGCCCGAAGCGGCATTTGCGGCAGCCTGCGCCGCAGACAAGGCGGAAGAAAGCCGCCCCGAGTAAATCTCCGCGAAGCAAAACAAAACCTCGGCGTCTGCCGAGGTTTTTTGTTGAATTGTTTTTTATCTTCCTTTGCGTATCGGGCAATCGACGAACTTGCTTACTTTATTCCGTAATAAGATTTCAGGGCTTTCTCGGCGGTGGCGAGGGAAGCGCTGTCTATGCAACAGGAAATCTTGGTTTCCGATGTGGTGATGGCGTAGACCTTGGCGCCCTTTTTGCCGAGCAGAGAGAGCACGTCCGCGGCGACGCCGCTCTTGTGCTCCATTCCCGCGCCTTCGGCGGTGAGTTTGCACGCGTCGCGCACGATGTTCGCCGAGGTGTGTTCGGATATGTAATGCGCGGCCTTGCGGTAATCGGCTTCACCGAGCGTAAAGGATACTGCGGCCGTGCCGTCGGCGTTGTAGTTCTGGCTTATCATATCGAGATTGATATGCAGTCGCTTGAGTTTGCCGAGCAAGGCGAGGAAGTCGTCGAATGTGACGGAGGGCAGGGTGACCAGCACGACGTCGCTTTCCGAGGACACGGAAGTGACGGCGTGGAAACTGCCCAGAATTGATGTCATATCGTAGAAGCCTTTGGACTTGCCGAGAATGAACTCGGCGGCGCGGAGTGCGCCGACTGCAAAAACTTCCTTGTTTTCCGATTCGTGGCACAGTCGTATGACTTCGCCCGAGCCGAGGAAGAGCACTTCGTGTTTGCCCACGACGGTGCCTCCGCGCACGGCGTGGATACCGATTTCGTCGGGGGAACGGCGTTGCTTTGCCGCGTGTCTGCCGTACACGAAATTGAGAGCGTCGCCGCGCACGTCGTTTATCGCCTTGGCGAGCGTGAGCGCGGTGCCGCTGGGGGAATCGAGTTTGTGGATGTCGTAGCCGTCGTCGAGGAATTTCGCCGCGTCTTTTGCAAGGGCGGTCAAAAGGTTCACGCCCAGCGACATATTGCTCGCCATAAAGACGGGTATTTTCTCGGAGGCGGCGTGAATTGTCTCGAGTTGTTCGGGGGTGTGTCCCGTGGTTGCGATGACCGCTCCGCACTTATGCTCTTTGCAATAGGCGAGCAGTTCCTCGGTGGCTTCGGGGACGGAGAAATCCACCACCACGTCGGCATCGAGGAGAGAGTCGCGGAAACTTCTGTATACGGGATAGGGCAGGTCGCCCGCACCGCGCGCGTCCACGCCGAAAACAATCTCGAATTTGTCCGAGCCTATGAGAGTGGTGTAAATGGTCTTTCCGATGCGCCCTGCGGCGCCCGAAACAGCAATCTTAATCATACGTTTACCGTTAGTCGAAATCGGGGAGCATTGCCGCAAGTTTTGCGGCGTTTTCCTCGGTCATTTCGGTGAGGGGGAGACGCACTATGCCGTTGCAAAGTCCCTTGAGTTGCGCCGCTTTTTTGACGGGAATGGGGTTGACTTCGCAGAACAGCGCGCGTACGAAAGGCAACATCCTGAGTTGCATTGCCGCGGCTTTGGCAAGGTCGCCGTCGAGCATCGCGGAAGTCATACCCGACGTAAACTTCGGCGCGACGTTGCTCGCCACGCTGATTACGCCCATTCCGCCCATAGCCATAAGAGGCACGGTGATACCGTCGTCGCCGCTGTAGACGACCGCCTTGCCCTCGGAAAGACGAATGGCTTCCTCTATCTGCTCCATATTGCCGCTCGCTTCCTTGATGGCGGCGATGTTCCTGTGCTCCGCGATTTTTGCGAAAGTGGCGGGCAGGAGATTGACCCCCGTGCGACCGGGCACGTTGTAGCAGATGATGGGAATGTTGACGGCGTCCGCGATTGCGGTGTAGTGCGCGATGAGTCCCGCCTGAGTTGCCTTGTTGTAGTATGGGGTGACGACGAGGATTGCGTCCGCGCCCAGTTTTTCCGCCTGAACGGAATTTTCGATTGCGGCGGCGGTGCTGTTGGAGCCCGTGCCGACTATGACGGGGATTACGCCTTTGAGTTTCTTCACCGAGAATTCGATGACGGCTTTCTTTTCGGCGGCGGTCATAGTGGCGGGCTCACCGGTCGTGCCGAGCACGACGACGGCGCTTACGCCGCCCGCCACCTGTGCGTCGAGCAGTTTATCCAGCGCGTCGAAATCGACGCCGCTTTCGGTGAAGGGGGTTATGAGTGCTGTTGCCGTGCCTTTGAAAATCATTTTACGCCTCCGTTGCGTTCTTGATGAGCAGTTCGACAATCTGGACCGCGTTGGTCGCCGCGCCCTTTCTGATGTTGTCGGCGACGCACCAGATGTTGACGCCGCTGTCCACGCTCTCGTCTATGCGGATACGTCCGACAAAGACTTCGTCGTGGTTTTCGGCGAGAATGGGCATAGGATAGACGTTGTTCTTGACGTCGTCCATAACCACCAGTCCGGGGAAGTTGGACAGGCAGGAGAACACCGCTTCGCGGGTGCAGGGTTTCTTGAATTCGACGTTGATGGACTCGCTGTGGCCGTGATAGACGGGCACGCGGACGGTGGTGGCGGTGATGCGTAGAGACTTGTCGTGAAGAATTTTCTTGGTCTCTTCTATCATCTTCCACTCTTCCTTGGTGTAACCGTTGTCGAGGAAGACGTCGATGTGCGGAAGCATATTGAACGCGATGGGGTAGGGGAATTTCTCGGGAGCCCTGCCCTCGATGCCGTACTTGAGGTCGTTGTAGCCCGCGACGCCCGCGCCCGAGACGGCCTGATAGGTGGAGTACACTATACGCTTGATGCCGAAAGTGTCGTAGAGGGGCTTAAGGGCGACCACTGCCTGAATGGTGGAGCAGTTGGGATTGGCGATGATGCCCTTGTGGCGGCGGGCATCCTCCGGGTTGATCTCTGGGATCACCAGCGGCACATTGGGGTCCATGCGGAAGGCACTGGAATTATCCACGAACACGGCACCCGCCTTAACGATGGCCGGGGCGAAACGCTTGGCGATGTCGTTCTCCGCAGCGCCCAGCACGATGTCCATACCCTCGAAGGCACTGTCCTCAGCGGGCTGCACCGTCAGCTCCCGGCCCTGCCAGAGCAGCTTTTGCCCGGCGGAGCGGGGGGAGGCCAGCAGCCGCAGCTCCTCCACGGGAAAGCTGCGCTCGGCCAGTATTTTCATCATTTCACGGCCCACCGCACCGGTGGCGCCCAGAATGGCAACGTTCATAGTTTGGTTCCTCCTTATTTTACAAAGCTGTCGTACAGGACACGGATGGCACGCTCAAAGTCGCTGCCGTCCACGCCAACGATGATATTCAGTTCCTCCGGTCCTTGGGTGATCATGCGGATGTTGATGCCGTTTTCACCCAGCTTGGCGAAGATGCGGCCGGAGGTGCCGGGCTTATAGGCCATTTTCCGGCCTACGGCGGCCACGATGGCCATATTGTCTGTCACATGGATGCTGTCGGGCTTCAGCTCCTTTTGCAGGTCGCCCAGCATGGGATACAGGCACGGAGCCACCTTCTGGGCCGACACCACCAGCGATACCGTGTCGATGCCGGAGGGCAGATAGTCCACGTTGATGCCGTAGCGCTCCAGCACCTCCAGGATCTGCCGCAGGACACCGGCCTGTGAGGACATTCCGTTTTTGGTGATGGTGATGACGGAGAAATCCTTGCGGCCGGCGATGCCGGTGATGAGGTTCTCGTCTGCCAGCTCCGGCTCGTCGAAGCGCTCCCGGATCATGGTGCCGGGGTGGTCGGGCTGGTTGGTGTTGCGGATGTTCAGGGGGATGTTCTTCTCCCGCACCGGGGAGACGGTCCCCTCGTGGAGCACCTGCGCTCCGATATAGCTGAGCTCCCGCAGCTCGGCGTAGGTGATGCGCTCGATGGGGCGGGGGTCCTGCACGATCTTGGGGTCGGCCATGAGGAAGCCGGAGACGTCGGTCCAGTTTTCGTAGACGTCGGCGTCCAGCGCCGCCGCCGCCAGAGCGCCGGTGATGTCGCTGCCGCCGCGGGTGAAGGTCTTGACGCTGCCGTCGGGCATGGCCCCGTAGAAGCCGGGGATCACCACCCGGCGGCCGGAGGCGGTGCGGCGCAGGGCCTCGTAGCTGGCGGGCTGATCCACGGTACCGTCCAGCCGGAAGCGAAGCCAGCAGGTGCTGTCCAGAAAATCGTAGCCCAGATAGTCCGCCATGAGGCGGGCGGCGAAGTACTCGCCCCGGCTCACCAGCTCGTCCTGACTGATGCCACGGTCCATCTTCTCCCGCAGGGCGGCGAACTCCGCCTCCAGCGGTGTGGACAGGTGCAGCTCGTTCCGGATGGAGAGATAGCGGCTGCGGATCATGTCGAACACGGCGTCGCAGCTGACGCCG